>CANLGS010000140.1 GCA_947490035.1 Gemmataceae bacterium | reverse complement strand
GTCATCACGCTCCGCGTCATGGTCTTCGGGTGCCTTGAGTGTAGTCATCACGCTCCGCGTCATGGTCTTCGGGTGTTCCGCGAGGCGAGTTCGCGACGCGGCATCACGCGGAGCGTGATGACTACACTCTCAGACGATCGCGAGCGGGCCGGCGGCGCAGTGGTTCGGGTTGCCGAACGTCTTGACCGTGTGCCCGAACCCGTGCGCCAGCGACATCAGCAGCCGGTTGTGCGCGACCTTCGGGAACTTCCGCGACCGGCCCATCTTGAAGTCCAGCCCGCCGCCGACCAGCACGAACGGGATGTTGTCCATCGTGTGCGAGTTGCCCTTGCCCAGTTCGTTCGTCCACACGATCAGCGTGTTGTCGAGGAGGGTGCCGCTGCCGCCCGGTTCGGGCGTATCTGCCAGGCGCTTGGCGAGGTACGCGACCTGCTCGCAGTACCACTTGTTGATCTTCACCAGCTTCTCTTGCGCCTTCTCGTTCGTGTCGGGTTCGTGCGAAAGCTCGTGGTGGCCTTCGTTGATGTCCAGCCACTTCATGCGGGCGCCGCCCACCGAGTTCGTGATCTGGTACGACGCGACCCGCGCGAAATCGGCCTGGAAGCTGTTCACCAGCAGGTCGATCTGCGCCTTGCTGATCTTCGGCATGTTGTCGTTGTCTTTGCGGATGCCCGGTTCCATCTTCGGCACCGCGTGGCCGACGGTCGCGTTCTTCTGCTCCTTCAGTTCCTTCTCCATGTCGCGCACGAAGGTCGCGTGCTCTTCGAGCAACTTCTTGTCCGCGGCGCCGACGTTGTTGCCGACCTTCTTCAGGTCGTCCTTGATGTCGTCGAGGACGCTGGCGAGGGCTTCGTTGTCCTTCGCGCGGCCGTAGAGCTTGTTGAACATCTGGTACGGGTCGTCGATGGGCGTGACCGGCTTGTTCGCGGCGGAGTAGCTCCAGCGCGTCCAGGTGTCGGCGCGGTCGGGGACCATCACGCCCATTTCGAGCGAGCCGAAACGCGTCTTGGTGGCCGCGTCCTTCTGGAGGAAGTTCTTGATCTCCTGATCGACGCTGATGCCCTTCGCCCAGCCCGCCGGCGTGTCGGACCCGCCCTGCACGTTGCCGGGGTACAACTCAATGCCCGTCAGGAGGCAGCCGATGCCGCGCATGTGGCCGTCGCCGTCGCCGCGAATCTTGTCGCTGAGGCCGTGCAGCGTGAGCGTCTTGTCCTGGAACGGCGCGAGCGGCTTCAGAATCTCCTTGAGGGTGAACTTCGCGCCTTCCTCGTCGGGCCAGAAGTCTTTCGGGACGATCCCGTTCGGGCTGAAGACGAAGACGATCCGCTGCTTGCGCTTCGCCTGGTTTGCGAACGCGAGGCCCGGCAGGTTGAGCAGGAAGGGCACGGCCGCGGCGCTGATGCCGAGGTCGCGCACGAACTCGCGCCGGGTGCGGGTCAGGGGCATGAATGTGCTCCGAAGGCAGGGTGGGTAGGTGGGTATTGTAGGGTGGGTCGAGCCGGCTTTGCGGCGAAGGCCCACCATTGCATGCAAGCGGGCAAAGGCGAGCCTTCAACGGTGCGTGGTGGGCCTTCGCCGCAAAGCCGGCTCGACCCACCCTACATTATTTCGGCGGCTTTGTTGGCATAGCACCAGTCACGGCGATCTCCGCGACCAATTTTCGCACACTCAGCCCGTTGTCCGCAAACGTTTTCCGCAGTTCTTCAGGCTTCGTCAGCCCGTAGGCGCGAACGGGTTGCTTCACGAAGTAGTGGAACGCTTGCTGCGCGAACGCGTAGTGCGTCTCGTCACTCGATGCCAGGAACTTCGCCAGCTCCTTTGCGCCGGTGAACTTCGCGGTGGTGCCGGCTCGCGTGTCGTAGCTGCCCGACGCGTCCACGGGCTTGTCCTTCTCCTTCTCACGGTATCGGCCGACCGCGTCGAAGTTTTCCAGCGAGAACCCGAGCGGGTTCATGATCGTGTGGCAACCTGCGCACGCGGTCGCCTTCGTTTGCAGCAGCACGCGCTCGCGTGTGGTCAGGTTCGGGTGCAGGTCCGGCGCGATCGGCGTAAACGCCTCCATCGGCGGCTTGATGCCGATGCCGAGCAGCCCGCGACCGACGAACACGCCGCGGTGGATCGGCGAGGTTTCGCCCGTGTACGCCAGCGACGACATCACGTAAGGGTGCGTGACCACACCGGCGCGCTTGTCGGCTTCGAGCTTCACCTTCTTGAACGCAGATTCGGGCGGGAGATCGCTGCCGTAGAACTTCGCGAGCCGGCCGTTAAGGTAGAGTTCGTCCGCGAGGAAAAGTTGCCGGAAGTCGGACGCCGGACTCCACACCACGTCATCGAGGAACAGTTCCAGCGAGGTGCGGAGATCGGCCGCGAGCGCCTCATCGAAACCGGGGAACCGCTTCGCGTCCTTGGGCAGCTCCTTCGCCTGATCGAGTTTCAGCCACGTCAGGAGGAAGTCGCGCATCTTGGCCTTCGCGCGCGGGTCGTTCAGCATTCTTTCTGCTTGCTTCGCGACTTCTTCCTTTGTGCCGAGTTTGTTGGCCGCTGCCGCGTCGAGCAACTCCTTATCCGGCGGTGAATCCCACAGTGCGAACGCCAGTTTGGACGCGGTCGCGTACTGCTCCGATGCGCCGTTCGCGTCGGGGTAGAGGAAGCGCGGCGACTTCAGAACGATCAGCACGACGCGCTTCACCGCGAGTTGCGCGTCGTCGCCGGCGGCTTCAAACTGCCGGTCGATGAACAGCGATTGCTCCGCGGCGCTGAGCGGTCGGCGGAAAGCACGCTCCGCGAACGTCTTGCAGAACTGCTTGTACTTCGCGACGCGATCCGTCGCGCCGGGTTGCACGCCGGTCAGGTCTTGCAGTTTCCCGACGATGTACCCGGCGGTTTCGAGCGCGCCTTCGGTGGTCGCGGCCTCCCACTCTTTCGAGACGGTGGTGCCGCGTTCCCAGCCGAAACTCCGGTCGTCCGGCGGGAACGGTGCCTCGATGACGGCGACTTCCGGGAACTTCAGCGGCGTGAGGAAGCGGCTCGCGATCGGCTCGACAGCGCGATTCGGCCGCTTCCAGTTGAGCGAGACGAACGCGGGCTTCACCGGCGGGTTCGGGTTCTTCTTCGAGTCGTCCACGCCCTGCTTGGCCTTCGAGAACTCCAGTTCGATCGGGTATGCGCGGCCGGCGAGCAGGAACACGCTCGTCTTGAACTCGGTGCCGTCGCCCGATTTCACCCACGCGTCGATCGCGGCTTTCTTGTTGTCGTTGACCCACAGCCGCAGCGCGTGGTCGGTCTTCACGACGAACTCGTACACGCCGGTTTCGGGCGCCCACACCGAGCCTTCCCACCGGATGCAGAACGTGTTCGGGTCGAACTTCTCCTTCGGCTCGGTTTCGCTCTTCGGCGCGTCCTTGCCGAAGTCGAACCGCACTTCCGCGTCGAGGCGGTCGATCTGCTTCTTGTTCGGCTGGAGGTTGCGCGCGTTGAAGTATTCGCCGCGCAGCCCTTGCTTGTCGTCGAGCTTCGGCGGGAAGCGCATACTGCCGATCACGTCCGCGATGCTGTTGCGGTACTGCTTCACGGTGAGCCGCGACAACTCCGCGCGCGGCGGGTTCAACTTCGCCTGCGCGTTCGGCGAGTAGAACGCGTCGTACATGTACGCGGCGACGCGCTTCGACTCGGCCGCGTCGAGCAGGTCCGGTGAGCCGTCGGGCATGGTGAGGTCGATGACGTGCGCGAGTTGCGCGAGCGACTTGTCCCCGATGAGCGGCTGCGGGTACTGCTTCGCGCCTTCGCCCTTCGCGCCGTGGCACTTCGCGCACATCTGCCGGTAGATCGTCTCGCCGCTCTTCTCCTGCTTCTCCTGCGCGGAGACGAACGACGCGAGCGCGACCGCGACGAGTGCGAAACCGAATTTCGGCAGGGTGGAGGTCATGCGTGGTGCCGTGAAGGACGGAGCGAAAGCGGAGTCGGGCGGGGGTATTATGATAGTGTCCGTGCGGGCGTCGTGGAAGTCAAGCGTGAGAACACGCCGCGGCGGGCGTCTTGGTTTTGTGCCCCGAACGGGCTACATTCCTCAGTTCAGGGCAACGCCCCGGCTGCTGGGTCACACGCACAACGGTCACCTTCGGCTTGCGGCTAACAGGGAAGGCTGGGATTTTGTGATGCGCCGTTCCCTCCTGCTCCTCCTCGCTCTGCTCGCCGCGCTGTGGGCGCGGTCCGCGCTCTACACCGTGGACGCGGCCGAGTTCGTCTACGTCACGCGGTTCGGCGCGCCCGTCGCCGTCCACGACGGCGGCACCAACGCCGGACTGCACGTCAAGGCGCCGTGGCCCGTCGATTCCGTGCTGCGCATCGACCGGCGCGTGCAGTCGTTCGACTTGCCGGCGGTCGAAGCGCTCACGCGCGACCCGGTCACGAAGACCGTCGATAAGACGCTCGCCGTCGACGCTTTCGTGACGTGGAAGATTCCCGACGCCGATGCCGCGGACCGGTTCGTGAAGACCGTTCGCACGCCCGAACAGGCGAAGAAGCTCCTCGGCCCGATCGTCAACAACCGGCTCGCGACGCTCATCGCCGCGATGCCCATCGAAGACCTGATCGGCGTGACCGACGACGCCCGACTGCTCGACGAGCGGAACGAGCGCGTCCGCCGCCGGTTGCTCGGCACCGAGAACCTGGCGGGCGGACCCGCGAACCCGGCCGACGACATCCGCGCGAAGGCGCTCAACGAGTACGGCATCCAGATCATCGACATCCGCGTTCGCCGGTTCAGCTACCCGGAAGCCGTGCGGAGCAGCATCGCGGAGCGCATCCGCAGCGAGCGCGCGAAGAAGGTGGCCGAGTACGAGAGCGAGGCCCGCAAACTGGCCGCGAACATCACCACCGACGCCGACCGCGCCGCCCGCATCGTCGAGGCCGACGCGAAGGCGCAGAAGACCGTCATCGAAGGGCAGGCGAACGCCGACGCCGCGCGCATTCGTGCTGCGGCCTACGCGCAGGACCGCGAGTTCTACCTGTTCCTCGAACAACTGCGGTCGTTCCAGGCGATGCTCGCGGACACACGCGACGTGCTGCTGCTGACGACCAAGCACCCGCTGTTGCGAATCCTCCAGGGACCGCCCTCCGCCTTCGGCGGAAAGGAAAAATGAAAAAGGTAAAAAGTAAAATGCCTGACGCTATCACTCTGCGGCGCGGTTAGCGAGTGTGAGTCGGTGAACGAACATCCACGGCTCTCTGTCTTCCGTTTTTACCTTTTACTTTTTACCTTTTACCTTTCTTATTATGCGTCTTCGCTACCTCCTTCTCCTCGGTGTCCTCACCTACCTCCTCACCGGCGTGTATCAGGTCGCGCCCGAAGAGCGGGCCGTCGTGCGCCGGTTCGGCGCGGTCGTGTCGCGCCCCGGTCCGGGGCTTGGCGTCGGGCTGCCGTGGAGCATCGACCGCGTGGACCGCGTGCCGGTGCGCACCGTGCGCCAACTTCGCGTCGGCTACGACGCCGACACCGCGAACGACATGACCACGCCCGTCGGCCAACTGCTCACCGGCGATCAGAACCTCGTGAACGTGCAGATCGTTCTCGACTACGCCATCGGCGAAGCCGACGCGGATCTCGACGACTACGTGATTCACCGCGAACTCGTGGACGCGACGCTGTCGCGCGCGGCCGAAGCCGCGGCCGGCGAGTGGGTCGCCGGGCGCACGGTCGATCAGGTGCTGCTCACGGGCACCGGCACGCTGCCCGCGTGGGTCATGGACCGCCTCACCGAACGCCTTCCCGAACTGCGGCTCGGCATCCGCGTGCAGCGCGTGAGCGTGGCACTCATCGCGCCGCCGGACGAAGTGCGGGCCGCGTTCGAGGCGGTCACGCAGGCGCAGACCGCCGTTCGCACGAAGGAGTTTCAGGCGCAGCAGGAGCGCGACCAGCGCCGCCGACAAGCCGAAGCGCTGAAGTACCGGTTGGAGCAAGAGGCAAGCGAGTACCGCGACACGCAGCGCCGGCAGGCCGACGCGGACGCCACGGAGTTCCTGGCGCAACTGTCCGCCTACCGCGACGTGCGCGCTACCAACCCGGACGCGCTCGCGTTCCTGTGGTGGGACGAGATGCGCAAAACGATGGTGCTCATGAAAACGCGCGGCGGCAAGGTGCGCGCGCTCGACCACCACTTGCAGAACGGCGAACTGAACATCACCGAGTTCATCCCGCTGCCGAAGCGGTGACTTCTTGGTCGGTGCCGCTTGCCGAGCGGCACAGGTTAGCCCGACAGTGAGCGAAACGGGCACTCCCGACGCGCCACCAGTCGGGCTATCCCGTGCCGCTCGGCAAGCGGCACCTACCAAGAACAAGAACTCACTCCCGCAGCAACAGCCCCGCGCGTTCGCTTTCGGTCAGCGCGCCGGTCACCACGTCCGCGCGTGCCGCGGCGCGCTCGGCGCCGGCCGCGTGGCGGTTCCCGGCGCGCTCGTGGACTTCCACCAAGTACACCCGCACGCGCGCGTCGCCCGGCTTCTGCTCCTTCGCTTCCGTCAGCGCGCGCAGCGCCTTGCACAGCATCTCTTCGCAGAACGCGGCGTCGCGGTCCTTCGCGCCGTCCTGCTCCTTCACCAGGAGTAGCAACCCGGCGCCGCGGTGGAACGCTTCGCCGAACGGGTCGCCGGTGCGCACGGCGAGGTCGCGCAGTTTGATGTGCGCCGTGACGAGGTGAACCCGGAGCGTGGCCGGACCGCTCTGCGCGTCCGTCACGAACCGTTCGTAGTGGCACTTCGCTTCCGGACTACGGTCGGCGCGAACGTAGAGTTCCGCGAGTTGCAGCCGGAACATCGGTTGGTCCGCGTGCTGGCGGACGTAGCCTTCGAGGTGCCTCGCGGCGCCGAGGTGGTCGTCGCGTTCAAGGCACTGCGCCACGAGTACCAGCGCGTCCTCTTCGGCCGGGGCGGGCGGTTGCGTCGCGGAGGCACGGAGCGCTTCGACGGGCGTCTTCGGTGCCGCCGGCTTGCCCACGACGCGAACCGGCGCGGTCACCGGCGGCGGCTGAGTCGGCGCGGGCGGCGCGGCCGGGCGCACCGATTCGCACCCGCCAGCGGCGAACGCGAGACCCAATAACAACGCAACCCGCATCGCCGACCCTCCGGTGATGCCGGGAGAATCGGCGGCGCTGGTTGCACCGGTTCACGCAGTTCGGGGGAGTTGGCGAACCGCGGCGTGAAGATGGGCAAGGCGTGCGCGTTGCTCCGCGCGCGCCGGGCGTCTCGGCACGCGGTTGCACGGCCGCCGTCCGTCTCCGGTAGCCGCGCGACCGCGCGGAACGCTCGCGGACGCCCACAGCCCCTCAGCCGCAGGCGTCGAACTGATAGTATCCACGCGTCCACTAATCGTCAAGTAGCCGCACGAAACGAACACGGGCGGAGCGCCCTTGCGCTCCGCCCGTGTTCATCTTCAGTCACGAACTCCGGTTCACTTCTCGCCGAGCGCCTTCGCCACCTCGTCGGCGTAGGCTTTCTCCACGGGCACCGCGGGGCCGTCGAGCACCTTGAACGCGGCCTCGACCGGGACGTTCTTCGCGGGGAAGCAGTTGTTCTTGTCGCACACGCTCAGGCCGAGCGTAGTCTTCACGGTGGTTTCGCCGGCCGTCGCCTTCGGCGACACGACCGCCTTGCGGGTGTACACTGCCGTGCCGATGTTGTACCGCAGTTCCTTGATACCGAGGTCCGGCTCTTCCTTCGTGCCGAAGTCCTTCGGGTCTTCCGGTTTGCCCACGAAGATGAGTTTGTCCGCGGCCGGGAACTTGAGCATGTTCACCATGTTCTCGGCCTTCTTGTCTGGCTGGAACAGCGGGTAGGTGTGGTAGCCGTCGTTGAGTTCGACGGTGAGCGTGAACGTGACCGTCTGGCCGGGCTTCGCTTCGGCGGGCGTGAACCGGCCTTCGACCTTCTTCACGGCCTTCTCGTACCACTTCTGCGCGCGCACCTCACCGGGCGCGACCGCGAGCAGCGCGGCCACGGCCGTTGCGAGCGCGATGATGGAAACGCGAGCCATAGCGAAGCTCCAAAAAAGAAGGCAGAAGGCCGCCGCAGATGACGCAGAAGAACGCAGATTAAAGCCAAGAAACCGAGTTCTT
>CANLGS010000139.1 GCA_947490035.1 Gemmataceae bacterium | reverse complement strand
CGGCTATCCAACCGCTCGCGGAGCGAGCGGACCACTCTCGAAACCCGAAAGCCCCGGTTTTTCCGGTGCGCTCTTGTCGGTCGGTCGCCCGGCCGCCATAATCTTCCCTACCAACCGGAGGCGGTCCTGAAACTGATTCGGGACCGCTTCTATGTCGTTTGTGGTTTCGTGCAGGTCGGCGAGGGTAGCGGGCATTCCAATTGCTCGCGAGAGTAGCCGTCACGCGAGGTAGCAGCATGGCCGTCGCCGTCACTCTCAAGACCACCCCGCGCACTCAAAGCGGCTCCAGCGCCGCGATCAAACTTCGCAAGAAGGGGCTTGTCCCGGCCATCGTCTACGGGCACAAACTCGCGAACGCGCAAATCGCCGTGAACGCGGAGGAACTCGACCGCGCCATCCGCGTCAAGCACGTCCGCGTGCTCGACCTCGATATCGACGGCAAGGTCGAAACGGTCCTCATCCGCGAACTGCAGTGGGACTACCTCGGCAAGCAGATGATCCACGTGGACTTCGAGCGGAAGGACCGCGCCGAACTCGTCCGCGTTACGGTGCCGGTCGAACTCCGCAACGCGCCGAAGGCCACCGGCGGCGGCGTCCTCGACCAGCCGCTTCACACGCTGCACGTCGAATGCCCGCTCGGCAGTATCCCCGACGCCATCCGCATCGACCTCACCAACCTCACGCTCGGCAACCCGATCCACGTGAAAGAACTGGTGCTGCCCGAAGGCATCAAGGTGCTGGAGCCGCCGGAAGCGGTCGTCGTGCAACTGAAACTGCCGGGCATCGAGCCGGTCGCGGCCACCATCGCCGAGCCGGGCGCCGGACCCGAAGTCATCAAGGCCGAGAAGAAGAAGGCCGACGACGACGACGCGGACGACGCGAAGAAGAAGTAGCGGCGCAGTGTTCAGTTTTCCGTGTTCGGTTTTCAGACGAGAACCGCGTGAGCCTGTGGCCGCTGACCTGTGTCACTCACGCGAAAACTTCTGGACTGCTTGCTGAACACGGAACACGGAATACTGAACACTCCCATGAAGCTGATCGTCGGTTTGGGAAACCCCGGCCCGAAGTACGCGGGGACGCGGCACAACGTCGGGTTCGACGTGATCGACTACCTCGCCGCCGGACCCGGCGTCGGGGCGTTCCGCGAGAAGCTCGAGGCGTTCGTCGCGGAGTTCAAGGAAGGCGACGAGCAAGTGCTGTTGGTCAAGCCGCTCACGTTCATGAACCTGAGCGGCAAAGCGGTCCGAGCCATCCTCGACTTCTACAAGATTCCGGTCGAGAACGTGCTGGTGGTCTGCGACGACTTCAACCTCCCGCTCGGCAAGTTGCGCGTGCGGATGAAGGGCAGCCACGGGGGGCAGAACGGGTTGCGGAACATCCAGGAACAGCTCGGTACGGACGGCTACACGCGACTCCGCATCGGTGTGGGGCAACCGACGGTCGGCGACGCGGTCGATCACGTGCTGTCGAAGTTCAAGCCCGGCGAGCGGGCCGCGGTGGACAACGCGATTGCCGACGCTTCGCAGGCCGCGCTCGTGTGGGTCCGACAGGGCGCCGAAATCTGCATGAACCGCTTCAACGGCAGCGACGACAAAGAGAAGCCCAAGAAAGAGAAGAAGCCGAAGTCCGACGACCAGAAGGCGAAGGCGGACGAGAAAAAGTCGGACGTGCCGACCACGAACGAATGACGAAGCCAGGTCGCTCCCTGCCCAACGTCAGGGCGGGGTCGCGGGGCACACCGCCTCGACCGAACCACGGTGACCACCGCGCCGGACTCGTCCGGCGCGGACAAACCTTAAGGACCACATGCCGACGCAAACTTACGAAACGCTGTTCCTCCTCGACCCGACGAAGGTGTCGGCCGACGCCGACGGCGTCAAGCAGCAGTTGCACAACCTCATCGAGCGCCACGGCGGGCACGTCGAGGTCAGCCGCCCGTGGGACTACAACCACAAGCTCACGTACCCGATCGGGAAGTCCAAGAAGGGCAGTTTCCACATCGTGTACTACACGTTCGAGAGCACCAAGCAGGCCGAACTCGAACGCGACTTCGCGCTGCAAGAGGGACTGATCCTTCGACAACTCACGTCGAAGATCGACCCGAAGTGGAAAGAAGAGATCATGCAGGTGGCGCGCGAGGACCAGAGCGTCGGGTTCGCGCTCCGCGGCATGCAGGACGAGGCGACCGTGCAAACGGACCCGAGCGCGATCGGCGGCGAGCCGGTCCCGATGGGTCTCAACGACGACGGCCCGCCACGCGGCGACCGCGGCGGGGACCGGGGCGACCGCGACGGCGGGCCGCCGCGCCGCGGCCGCCGCGACATGGCCGAAAAGCCGGAGTAGAGTAGCCCGCCACTCCGTGGCGGTTCTTCTCTTGTGGCACAGACATTCCTGTCTGTGGGCTTGGGCGGGCCGGCCGCACAGACAGGAATGTCTGTGCCACCAAAAGCAAAGACTAAAAGACAACCGCCACGGAGCGAGCGGGCGACTCTCAAAACCACCGACCTTGCGTGAGAACCGTCCGATGGCGTAACCTATTCCCGCTGGCAAGCCCCTGACCTTCAGCTCAAACTACTCCTGTCAGGGGAGGCCCGCGAGGAGGTCGCACATGGCGACTCTGAACAAGGTGATGCTGATCGGACGGCTCACGAGGGATCCCGAACCGCCGCGTGATCTGCCCAAAGGCGGCACGGTGGTCAAGTTCGGGTTCGCCGTCGGGCGGAGCAAGAAGAACCCGCAAACCGGAGAGTGGGAGAACGACCCGAACCCGCTGTTCATCGACTGCGAGGTGTTCAGTCGCCCGGACTCGAAGCGGAACCTGCCGGAACTGATCACCCGGTTCTGCAAGAAGGGCGACTCACTGTACGTCGAGGGGCGCTTGCAACTCGACCAGTGGGACGACAAGAACGGCGGCGGGAAGCGCTCGAAGCACAAACTCGTCGTGGACGGCCTCGAGTTCATCGGCGGCAAGAACGACGGCGGCGGGGGCGGGGGCGACGACGCCGAGTCCGGCGGCGGCGGGCGGCAATCGAGCGGCGGGTACGGTGGTGGCGCGAGCGGCGGCGGCGGCAACCGCCAGACGAGCGGCGGCGGGCGCCCCGCCAGCGGTGGCGGTCGGAGCGCCCCACCGCCGGCGAACGATGACGACGACGGCGACAGCGGCGGCAACGCGGGCGGCGGGAGTGGAGACCCCATCCCGTTCTGAGTTTGTGGTGTGTTGTGGTGACGGGCCGCTGGCCTGTCAGAGCAATGACAGGCCAGCGGCCCGTCACCACAAAGTCGGTCCGCCCCGTCGCCAAGTGAATCAGTAATTCTCCGGGCGGGCGCCTTTTCGGCGCTCGCCCGGTTTCACACGAGTACGGGACGGGACTCGATCATGGCCAAGACCGCGAACAAGGGCACCGCCGCGAGCGACAAGCCCAAAGAGAAGAAACTGCCCCAGAAGAAGGTCCGCGTGCGGAACCAGGTCAAGCGGGGGCCGCACGGCGGCACGCTCGTCGTCCTGGTGGACGACACCGCGCACGTCGGCAAGCAGGGCGAGATCGTCGAGGTGAAGGCCGGGTACGCCCGCAACTACCTCATCCCCTACGGCAAAGCGGTCATCCCCACCGCCGAAAACCTGCACACCCTCGCGACCTACAAGATCAAGGTCGAGAAGGCACGCGAGGCCAAGATCGCGGACCTCAAGGTGCTCGCCGAGCAGCTCACCCGCCTGCCCGCGGTCACCATCGAAGCGAACGCAACTGACGAAGATCACCTGTACGGGTCGATCGGGCCGATCGAGATCAGTAAGGCGCTGAAGAGTAAAAACCTGAAGGTCGAGCCTGAGATGGTCAAGCTCGAGAACCCGATCCGCGAAGCGAACTCGCTGACCGAAGTCCCGCTCTCGCTCGGCTACGGCATCGAGGCCAAGATTCAGGTGCTCGTCGTCGCGCTGAAGGGGCGGAAGTAACGTTTGTAGGGTGGGACAAGGCTCTACGCCGTCCCACCTTTTTCTCTTGTGGCACAGACATTCCTGTCTGTGCGTTTGCATCCTCCAAGCACACAGACAGGAATGTCTGTGCCACAAATCCAAAGACTGGTGGGACGGCGCAACGCGTTGTCCACCCTACAAAACGAAGCGAGCCGCCGGGGGTTTTATCCCCCGGCGGCTCTTTTTAGGCGGCCGGTTAACGGTCACCCGTTGCGACCGTTCTTCAATTCGGCCACAGCTTGCGCCATGGAGAAGAAGTTTGAACCGGCCGGCCCTTCATACAATGGTCATTAGGCACGGGATCACCTCCTTAAAACTTTGTCACGCCTGCGGGCACCGCGACCAAGCGACACCCGGAGACCTTTAGTCCGTCGCGTTACGGATACGCGACCCGTCGAGCCAACGGAATAATACACGCGGAACGTGTCGCGCGAAGGCCACTTCCACATTTTTCTCGGTTCGCCCTTGCCGGTGTATTCGCGCGCCCCGGAGCATGTGGTGCGGTCGCCACTGGTCGGAACCGTCAACGGCGAAGACAATACGGTGTTGGAACTGATAGCGCCGCCGTACCCGTCTCTCAATTCAGAGGAAGCTCCACCATGCTGGCCACGATCGCGCTCGCCGTCCTGACGGGTCTGCCGGCCCAACCCGCCGGGGAGTTGAAACTCACTAACGTGCGGCTCACCGTCGGCGAACTCGGCCCGACCCGCGAGGCCGCCAAACTGCTGCCCGGCGACATCCTGTTCATCGCCTTCGACATCGACGGCATCTCCATCGACGGCGAGGGCGTCGCCCGGTACACGATCGAGATGGAGGTGCTCAACGCGGCCGGGGCGCGCATCCTCCCGCCGCCCAACGAGCCGAAGGAGAAGCCGCGCGAGCTGACCGAGTTCGTCCCGCTGCGGGGCAACAAGATGCCGGCCCGCGCGTTCGTCACCCTCGGCCTGGACCAGGCCGCCGGCGGGTACACGTGCAAACTCGTCGTGGCCGACACGAAGTCGAAGGCGACCGGCAACCTGGCCGTGAAGTTCGAGGTCGCGAAGAAGGAGTTCGGGGTCGTCGCGGTGTACACCACCTACGACATCGACGGGCGCCTCTCCGCCCCGACCGCCGGCCAGGTCGGGCAGACCATCTTCGTCCAGTTCAGCATCGCCTCGTTCGAGCGCGACGCGAAGACGAAGCAGCCCGACGTGGAGATCGTGTGCCAGATACTCGATGAGAAGGGCGCCCCACTCCTGACCACGCCGCGCAGACACATTCAGGACGCGAAGGCGCTCCAGCCGGTGAAGGAGGCCGACGGCGCGTTCCCGCTCCAGTTCCCGCTGTTCATGAGCCGGCCGGGGAAGTTCACCGTGGAGATCACCGCGACCGACCGCGTGACGAAGAAGACCACGGCGTACAAACTGCCGGTCACCGTGGCGCCGGCGAACTGAAACCACGGAGAAGTGCTTGTCTTTCCCTCTCCCCTTGCGGGAGAGGGTGGCGAGTCTTCGAGCCGGGTGAGGGGTGAAGGCTAACCCACCGAAGGCGCCACCCCCTCACCCGTCCGGCGAAGCGCCGGCCACCCTCTCCCGCAAGGGGAGAGGGCAAAGACAAGAGCCTCCGGTCGCTGACGCCCTCGCGCCTACAATACCCCAACTTTCTCGCTCCCGCATCCCAGGCGCCGCCGACCATGAACAATCTCGCCGAGCAGATCGCACGCTTCCGCAACATGGCGCAAGAAGACCCGGAGAACGACCTCGCGCACTACCGACTCGGACAGTTCCTCCTCGAAGACGGGCAGTTCGAGGACGCGGTGAAGTGCTTCCGGCGCACGCTCGAAATCACCCCGGAGTTCTCCACCGCGTTCAAGTTCCTCGGCGAGAGCCTGCTGAAGCTCGACAAGAAGTCCGAAGCGGTCGAAGTGTTCACGAAGGGTTGGACGATCGCCGACGATCGCGGCGACCGCGTGCCGCGCGATGCGATGGCGAAGCACCTCGACCAACTCGGCGCGCCCATCCCCAAGAAGCAAGTCGCGACGACGACGACCGAGGACGACGGTAGCCCCGGCACCGGCTTCCGCTGCGAGCGGCCCGGTTGCATGGAAGGCAAGCGCGCGAAGCAACTCGACAAGCCGCCGCTGCCCGACGCCATCGGGCTGCGCATCCACGCCGAAATCTGCGGCGCGTGCTGGACGCTGTGGCTGAAAGACCTGAGCGTGAAGGTCGTGAACGAGCTTCGCCTCGACCTGAGTTCCGAGGGCGGGCAGCACGAGTACGACAAGAACATGCGCGAGTTCATGGGCTTCGAGCAGGAAGCGGCGAAGTGACGACTTCCACCCTCGTACAGTTCGGCCGGTCCGGGTTCGTCGGCCGGTTCACGTCGGGCGCGCCGCTCGCGCGCGGCGCGCGCGTGGTCGTTCGCGGGCCGCGCGGCGTCGAGCCGGGCGTGGTGCTGTGCGAACCCGGCGAGAAGTTCGCACCTTCCCTCTCCACCGAAGGCGAGTTGCTTCGCGCCGCAACCGCCGATGACGACGCGCTCACCGATACGTTCCCCGCGCGCGAAGCCGCGTTGCTCGAAGCCGCGACTGCCGCCGCGAGCGAACTGCCACTGGCGTTCGTGGACGCGGAACTCACGCTCGACGGCCACCTCATTCTGCACGGCCTCGCGTGGGGCGCGTGCGACGCGACCCCGCTGTTCGCGGAGTTGTCGGCGCGGTTCGGCCTTGCCGTGCGTCTGCTCGACCTCTCCCAAACGGCGGTGACCAAAGACCCGGAGCCGGTCGCGGCGAAGTGCGACAAACCCGGTTGCGGTTCCGAAGGCGGCGGTTGCTCGTCGTGCGGCACCGACAGCAGGGACGGCGCGAAGAAGGGCTGTGCGAGCAAGTCGTGTTCGAGCGGCAAGGTGAAGTCGGCCGACGAGATGACCGCGTACTTCGCCGACCTGCGCCGCAAGATGGAGCAGAGTGCGGAGACGAGAACGCCACTGGTGTGAGTGTGGTCCGCCGCTCCGCGGAGGTCTTCTGCCTTTCTTGTTGTGGTGCGGGCCTCTGGCCCAATGGCACTTACTTTGTGGTTTTGTGGCACAGGGTTCCAGCCTGTGTGCCTGAGAATCACAGGCTGGAAGCCTGTGCCACAAGAGAAGAGAAGCACAAAGTGAGTGCCATTGGGCCTCTGGCCTGTACTGCTCCACCAGACAGAAGACGCAGGCGAGACGCGTGCGCCACAAGAAAAGAAGACCGCCGCGGAGCGGCGGACCACATTGAGGACGACCCAATGCACCTTCGCAGTTCGCTTGTACTCGCCCTCGTCGCGGCGCTCGCGCTGGCCCCTGCGCGGGCCGCGGACGACGACACCACTCGCGCCCTCGCCGCGCTCAAGGCGGTAACCAAAGAAGGCAAGGGCAACGAGGACGCCAGCCCCGCGTGGAAGACTCTCGTGAGCAAGGGCGGCGCCGCGCTGCTGCCGGCGCTCGAAGCGTTCGACGACACCAACCCCACCGCGGCCAACTGGCTCCGCACCGCGGTGGACGCCATCGCCGAGAGCGAGAAGGCCAACAACCGCTCGCTGCCGGCCGACAAACTCGAAGCGTTCGTCAAGGACACGAAGCGGTCCGCACTCGCGCGCCGCGCCGCCTACGAACTACTCGTCGCGCAGGACGCGGGCGCGAAGTCGCGGTTGCTGCCGGACTTCCTCAACGACAAGTCGCCGGACATGCGGCGCGACGCCATCGCCCACCAACTCGACATTCTTGAGAAGCTCGCCCGGCCGACCATCAAAGCCGATCTGGAGAAACTCTTCACCTTCACGCGCGACAAGGACCAGGTGGAACTGGTCGCGGAGAAGGTCAAGGCCAACGGCGGGAAGGCGAGCGTCACCGAGCAGTTCGGGTTCGTCACGTTCGCGTCGCTCGTCGGCCCGTTCGACAGCACCGCGGGCAAGGGGTTCGCGGTCGCGTACCCGCCCGAAGCCGCGACCGACGCCAGCGGCACGTTCAAGGGCAAGGGCGACGCCGAACTGAAGTGGGCGCCGCCCGCCACCGCGAACAAGTCCGGCACGTTCGACCTGAACAAGTTGCTCGCGCAGCACAAGGACGCGGTGGCCTACGCGCGTGCCGTCGTCGTGGCGGAAAAGGAAACGCCGTGCGAGATTCGCGTCACGTGCGCGACCGCGGTGCAAATCTTCCTCAACGGCAAGAAACTCTTCCAACGCGAGGAGTACCACCACGGCGCCCCGTTCGACGG
>CANLGS010000138.1 GCA_947490035.1 Gemmataceae bacterium | reverse complement strand
GTGCTTCGACGGGCCAGTCGCACAGACAGGAATGTCTGTGCCACTAAAAGCAAAGACAGAAGAACCGCCACGGAGTGGCGGGCTACTCTCGCTGCGGAGCGCACCGTCATGCCGACCGAAGCGACCTTCCGGTTCAGCACGTACCTGACGCTCGCGCTGGCGTGCGTCACGCTGGGGTACGCGCAGGCGTCCATGCTCCCCGAAGTCGCGGTGTTCGCCGCGCTCGCGGTCGTCGCGCTGGGCGCGCTGTACTTCGTCGAGACGCGCGTCGCGCTGCTCACCATCCCGGCGGCGAACCGCCTCGGAGCCGTCGTCGGGTCCGCGTTCGTCCTGTGGGTGGCGTACCGAATCAAACGCGAGGTGGACACGAACGAGTTCAGCGGCATGGGCTGGAACATGCTGCTCGTCGCGATGTGCGGGCCGTTCGTGATGATGCTGCTGGCGGCGAAAGTGGCCCGCGGCGAAAAGCACGCGGGGGACTACTGGACGCTGCACGGACTCGCGCTCGCGGGCGTGGGGTTGGCCGCGGCGTTCGCCGAGGAGCCGCTTTGCTTCGCGCTGGTCGGACTGTACCTCGCCGCGGCCGTCTGGAGCCTCACGCTGTTCCACCTGGCCCGCGCCGCGGGGATCGTTCCGCCCATCCCCGACCCGAAGGCTTCGCCGCCGCGCACGGCGGCCGCGTCCGGCGAACCGCACGGCGCGCGGAGCGACTTCCTGCCGGCGCTGCTGTGTGCGATCGTCGCGGGGGCGGTCGCGGTGCCGCTGTACCTGCTCACGCCCCGCTCCGAGGCGCAGAAGGCGGACTTCGGCAAGCCACGCGTCGAGATCGGGTACGCCGCCGACCAGATGACCGACTTGAACCGGACCGGGCCGCTGAAGGCGAACACCGAGACCGCGTTCGAGGTGGTCGCGCTGTACCCCGAGGGGATGCCGAAGACGGACCTGAACCCCGACCAGCGTTGGCGCGGGGTCAACGGCACCCGCCGGGAATACGCCGGGGGCGAGTGGAAGCCCCTGAACCCGATGGACGCGTCGCAGGCGCTGCCCAGTCTGACCCGGACCGCGAAGCCGGCACCGGACTGGCAGCCCCCGGACCTCGGCGCCGGCCAGTTCCTGCTGACCTACACCGTCCCGCCCAAACTGCGGGCGTACTTCCTGGCCGACCCGGTCGTGTGGGCGCCCGACCAGCCGGTTCCGGTCGCCAGCCTCACCGAGGCCGGGCCGCGCGGGTGGGTGCCCAGCCCCGACGGCACCTTCTACCGCGAGCCGGGGACTCGCGCCCGTGGCCGGCCCGCGCACTACATCCAGGCTTACCGCGCCGGCCCCGACCCGGACCTCGGACCGGGGTTCCACCTCCAGGACGTGCTGCTCGACGACTCACTGAACCTGCTCCGCGCCAACCCGGTCGAGCGCGTGAAGGACTACGCCGACGCGCTCGTCGTCGAACTGATCGACGCGGGCAAACTGCCGGCCGAGTGGCGCGACCCGGCGGCGTTCCGCGACCCGCGCCGCCGGCTCCCGCGCGAGGAACACCACGACCTCATCGCCCGCGCGTTCGCCGCGCACCTCGCGACCACGCCGACCCTCCGCTACACGACCGACCTCAAGCGCGAAGGCACGACCATCGACCCGGTCGAAGACTTCCTCTTCCACACGAAAGCCGGGCACTGCGAGCGGTTCGCCACGGCGCTCGCGCTCATGCTCCGGTCGCAGGGCATCCCGGCGGTGTTCGTGCTCGGGTTCAAGGGCTGCGAACACATCGACGACGGGAACTATCTGGTGAAGCAGGAGCACGCCCACGCGTGGGTGGAGGCGCTCGTGTCGGTGCCGGTGCCCGCGGCCGAGCGCCGCGCCGGCGAACCGGCCCGCCGCCACCACTGGCGGAGCCTCGACCCGACGCCCGGCGGCGACGCCGCGGACGCGGATACGGCCTGGTGGCAGAAGGCCAACTCCTGGGTCGGCACGCGATTCCAGCAGTACATCGTCGATTACACCCCGGAGCAGCGGCGGAAAGACCTCGCCAGTTTCGTGGACCGCCTCACGCGGCCCGACACGCTGCTCGCGCTCGCCGGCGCCGTCGTGCTGGCGTTCGTCGCGCGGGTCGTCGTCCGACTGCGCGCGGCCCGCACCGCGGAGACACCGGCGCCCGTTGCCCAAACTCGGTGGTTCGGGCAGTTGGTGGCGGTGCTGTCCGCGCACGGGATCGCGCCCGGCGCCGGCGAGACGCCGCAGGAGTTCGCCGCCGGCGCCGCCGACGCGCTCCGCGCGCGTCCGGGCTGCTCCGAAGTCGCCGGGGTTCCGGTCGCGTGGGCGGAAGCGTACTATGAGGACCGGTTCGGCGGGGTTACGCCATCGGCCGCCCGGTTCGCGGAACTGGAGAGCGACCTGAACCGACTCCGCCTCGCCCTGGAAACACGAGGGTAGCGAATGAGTACCGTGAAGCGGCTGCGCATCGAAACGTCCGTCGTCGTGGTGATCGACATTCAGGACAGGCTCCTGGCGAAGATGCCCGCGGCCGCGGCACTCGTCCGCAACGCCGGGTTCGTGCTCGACGTGGCGGCGCTACTGGAAGTGCCCGTGCGCGCGACCGAGCAGTACCCAAAAGGGCTAGGTCCGACGACTGCGGACATCGCCCGCCGACTGCCCGCGGCGCTGCCCGCGAAGACCGCGTTCAGTTGCTGCGGCGCCGACACGTTCCTCGAAGAACTTGAGATGCTCCGCCGGCCGAACGTGGTGCTGGTCGGGATGGAGACGCACGTGTGCGTCGCGCAGACCGCGCTGGACCTGCTCCACGCCGGGTTGCACGTGTTCCTCCCTGTTGATGCACTCGCCGCGCGCGGCCAGCTCGACCACGACACCGCGCTGCGCCGGCTCGAACAGGCGGGCGCTGTGCTGACCACCGCCGAGGCGGTCGCGTTCGAGTGGCTGCACGACTCCACCCACCCGCAGTTCAAGGTAATCAGTAAACTGGTCATCTCCAGGGAACCGGTTTGATTCTTAGCCCCGGAGGGGCGGCAGATGTTAGCCCAGGGTGCGGCGAGCGCAGCGAACAAACCCTGGGTGGCCGACGCGGACGACCGATCCGCCTTCGCCCGCCCAGGGTTGGCTCGAAGACTCGCTGCACCCTGGGCTAACATCTGACGCCCTCTCCGAGGGCTAAAACCAATAGACGACGATCTTCTGTCCTATGCCCTCTGGTGACCCCCATGACAACAATCCCAGGCCAACTCTCCCCCGCGCCGCGCCTGCTCCTCGGGCCGGGTCCGAGCGACGCACACCCGCGCGTCCTCTCCGCGATGTCCACGCCGCTGCTCGGTCACCTCGACCCGCAGTTCCTGGAGATCATGAACGACACGCAGCTCATGCTGCGCGAGGTGTACAAGACGAAGAACCAACTCACGTTCCCCATCTCCGCGACCGGCATGGCCGGCATGGAGTCGTGCTTCGTCAACCTGATCGAGCCGGGCGACGCGGTGACCGTGTGCAGCATCGGCTACTTCGGCACGCGAATGATCGACGTGGCCGGGCGCACCGGCTGCAAACTCACGGCGAAGGAAAAGCCGTGGGGCCAGACGTTCGATCTGAACGAACTCCGCGACATCCTCAAAACGACGCGACCGAAGGTCATGGGACTGGTTCACGCCGAGACTTCGACCGGCGCGCTGCAAGACATCTCCGAAGTCGGCAAACTGTGCCACGAGTTCGACACGCTGCTGATTACCGACTGCGTGACCTCGCTCGGCTGCACGCCGGTGGAACTCGATGCGTGGGAGGTGGACGCGGCGTTCAGTTGCTCGCAGAAGGGGTTGAGCTGCCCGCCGGGCATGTCGCCGGTCAGCTTCAGCCCGCGCGCGGTGGACGCGCTGAAGGCGCGCAAGACGAAGGTGCAGAGCTGGTATCTCGACCTCTCATCGATCATGAGTTACTGGGGCGGCGACCGGGCTTACCACCACACCGCCCCGATCACGATGGTCTACGCGCTGCGCGAAGGGCTTCGCCTCGTGCTGGAGGAAGGGCTGGAAGCACGGCACGCACGGCACTACCGGAATCACTTCGCGCTGCGGGCCGGGCTGGAGGCGATCGGGCTGGAGTACATCGCGGCGGAGGCGTGCCGTCTGCCGCAGTTGAACGCGGTGAAGATTCCCGCCGGCGTCGATGACGTGGCGTGCCGCAAGCGGCTGCTGACCGAGTTCGGCATCGAGATCGGCGGCGGGCTGGGCGAGTTCAAGGGCAAGGCGTGGCGGATCGGCATCATGGGTTACAACAGCCGTGCGATCTGCGTGCTGTCGGTGCTGGCGGCGATGGAGCACGTCCTGCGCGGCGCGGGCGTGAAGGTGACCCCGGGCAGCGGCGTGGCCGCGGCCGAACTCGCTTACTCCGCGTGAGGTGAATCATGAACGTCAGCGCACCGTGGCCGGCGGACATTCTCGAAAGGATGGGGCGAGCCGTGGAAAAAGTACAAGAACGGTTACACCGAGCCGCCCGAGCATTGGAAGGCGGAAGCGTTCCCTACGCCATCATCGGAGGGAACGCGGTCGCGGCGTGGGTCGCGAAAGTCGATGAAGGTTCGATCCGTAACACGCGCGACGTGGACGTCCTCATCCGGCGCGACGACCTTGAGCGCGCGAAGGCCGCGATGGACGCGGTCGGGTTCGAGTACGCGTTCACCTACGGCGTCCACCTGTTCTACGAGCGGCCGGACGGCAAGCCGAGCGAAGGCGTTCACCTGCTGTTCGCCGGAGAGAAGGTGAAAGAGACTGACCCGGTTCCCGCGCCTGATATGTCGGAGTCCGAGCGCGGGGCCGCATTCCAAGTGATCGCACTCGACGCGCTCGTGCGGATGAAACTCGTCGCTTTCCGTCTTAAGGATCAGGTTCACCTCCAAGACATGGCGCGACTCGGGCTGATCGACGCGACGTGGCCGGAGCGGTTCCCCGAGGTGCTCGCGGACCGGCTCCGGCAGATTCTTGCTAACCCCGACGGCTGACCGGCGAATAACTCGTGAAGGCGCGCACCCGCACTGGCGAACGCGCGCCTTCGTGGTACACTTACTGCGTTCCCCCACATCACCGGAGTCGTCCAATGTTCACCCGTATCTCGAACGGCTTTGCGCTCGCTGGGAGCACCTGGCGCGTCCTCGTGCGCGACAAGCACCTGCTGTTCTTCCCGTTCGTCAGCGGGTTCATGTTCCTGCTCGTGATGCTCAGCTTCGCAGTGCCGCTGGCCACGCTGGTCGATTGGAAACAGTTCCAACAACAACTCCAGCAGAACAACAACAAGCCGCCGCTGTGGGTGTACGCGGTGTCGTTCGCGTTCTACTTCTGCACGTACTTCGTCATCATCTTCTGCAACTCGGCGCTCATCAGTTGCGCGATGCTGCGGTTCAACGGCGAAACCCCGCGAATCGCCGACGGGTTCCGCATGGCGATGGCCCGGCTGCCGCAGATTTTCGCGTGGGCGCTGGTGTCGGCCACGGTCGGCGTGCTGCTGAAGGTGATCGAGAACTCGCACGAGAAGGCCGGTGCGCTCATCGCGTGGCTGGTCGGCAGCGCGTGGTCGATCATGACGTTCTTCGTGGTGCCGGTGCTGGTGGTGGAGAAGGTCGGGCCGATGGCCGCGGTGGGCCGGTCGCTGTCGCTGCTGCGCAAGACGTGGGGCGAAGCGCTCGTCGGGAACATGGGTCTGAACTTCATCCTGTTCCTGCTGTTCGTCCCGGTGATCCTGCTGTTCCTCGTCGGCGTTCTGCTCCTCTCGCAAGGCATGACCGTGCCGGGCGTCGCGATGCTGGTCGTGGCCGGGATCGCGTTCCTGATCCACATGGCCGTCAGCTCGGCGCTGCACACGATCTTCCTCGCCGCGCTGTACCAGTTCGCGGCCGAAGACCGCGTGCCCGAAGGGTTCGACCGCGGCGTGATGGAATCGGCGTTCGCTCGCGGATAGTTCGTGTAGGGTGGGCCTGCGCAAGGCCTTGTCCCACCCCTACGTCAATACCGCGTTTCCAATCCGATGATCAGCCCCTGCGCCCAGAAGTCGGAGCGGTTCACGACCCGGGCCGGGCGGTCGGCCGTGTACACCGGGCCGGTACCGCTCATTAGCGGCACCTGTCCGGGGTTCAGCGTGCGGTCGATCTGGTCGCCGGGGCGAACCGCGTCGCTCAGATAGATGAAGCTGTAGCCGAAGTACACGCGGCCCAAGTCGCCGAGGCGGAACCCGAACTTCACCGTCCCCTCAGGCACCACCGCGAACACGCCGTTGGCACTGCGCCCCGCGTTCGACGGCTGCACGTAGATGCCACTCCCACCGAACGCCCGCGTCGCGGTGCCGCCCAGAACCGGCGACTGCAGGATCGTCATGCCCTCGTTCTTCACCACCTCGTAGTTCTGGCCGAACGCGACCTTCGCGGTCATTTCGCAGAACACCGCGCCGCGGCGCGCGTCCGCGTGCAGCCCGATTTGCCCGCCGTGGAACCGGTTGTGCGCGTCGAACTGGTCAGCCGTCCGCACCACACCGGGCATGTCCGCGAACCGCAGTTGCGTCTGTTCGAGGCGCAGTCCTTCGTGAACCTGGAAGTACCGCCAGCCGGCGAGCGCGTTGATTTTCACGCACTTCTCGTCGAGTACGTTCGCGACCGTGTTCACCTCCCACCCCTGCACTCGCGTGGCCGCGGACGTGACGAACAGCGAGCTGTTCGTACCCGGCTGTGCGAGCGTGAGGTATTCGGCCGGGCTGGTGGTCGCATTCGTGTATGGCAGACCGAAACTGCGCACGCGACTGCCGTTCAAGTCCGTGACGCGTTCGCTCAGGGTGCGTGTGCCGAGGAACAGGTAGGTGACCTCGTAACCGAACGTCTCGGCGGTGTCGAGCGACGAGCCGAGCGTGAACCGCCCGCCGGCGTGCGGTTGCGAGTCGAGCGCGCGACCGCCCACCAGCAACGATGTGCTGCCATCGCCGAACAACGGCGGGAGACCGGTTCGCGTGCCGGACACGAGCGGCGGTATCGGCTGGCGCATCGGCCACCAGTACAGCAGTTCGGCGCTGCTCCACCCCGGCCCGCGCGGGCCGCGCGGGTGTTCCGCGGCGACCGGCTTGACCTCCGGTTTCGGTTCCGGCTTGAGTTCCGGCACCGTCAGCAGGGGCGGCAGTTCGACCGGCACGAGGGCGGGCGCAGGGCCGACCGGCGTGAGCGGTTGCGACACCTCTTTGCCCGGTCGCAGGAACGGCGGCTCGACCCCAGGCGGCGCCACCTGACTCGGCGGCAGCGGCGCCGGCGCCGGCGGTGCGATTGGGGGCGGCGCCACCGGTTGCGCGAGCGCCGCGACCGGCAAAAATGCGAAAGCGGCCACGGCGAACACCGTGCGCATGCGCGGACTCCGTAACGGAATTGTCATGTCGCGTGCCTATGCCGAAGTGTGAAGGACGTGTCCAGATGAACCCATTCGGCGTTAAGATGGGCGAGACGCAAACTCACACCCACGGCACCGATGAACCACCCAATCTGCGGCGACGCACTCCCCGCTCCGACCTTCCCAGTTGCGCGACCGCGCCGGCTGCGCTACAACCCGCTCGTGCGCGAACTCGTGCGCGAAACAGACCTGAGCGCACGCGACCTGATCCTGCCGCTGTTCGTGCGGCCCGGTAAGGGCGTCCGCACCGAGATCGGCTCCATGCCGGGGAACTTCCAACTCAGCACCGACACGCTCGTTGACGAAGTTGGCGCGGCGCGCGACCTCGGTATCAAGGGGTTCATCCTGTTCGGCATCCCCGAATACAAGGACGCGACCGGGAGCAGCGCGCTCAAGGACGAAGGCATCGTGCAGCAAGCACTCCGCGCGCTGCGGAAAGCGCACGGTGCCGACGTGCTCCTGATGACCGACGAGTGCTTCTGCGAGTACACGGATCACGGGCACTGCGGCATCCTGTGCGACCGCGGCGGCATCCTCGACGTGGACAACGACGCAACCCTTCCCATCCTCGCGCAGCAGTGCGTGAGCCACGCGAAAGCCGGCGCCGACGTGATCGCCCCGAGCGGCATGATGGACGGCATGGTGCGTGCCATCCGCACCGGACTCGACGACGCTGGCTTTCAGGACATCCCGATTCTGAGCTACGCGGCGAAGTACGCGAGCGGGTTCTACGGCCCGTTCCGCGACGCGGCCGAATCGCCGCCGTCGTTCGGCGACCGCAACACCTACCAGATGGACCCGGCCAACGGC
>CANLGS010000137.1 GCA_947490035.1 Gemmataceae bacterium | reverse complement strand
CCGCGCCGAAGTCTGCGTCATCTGCGGGCCATTCTGGAAATTGGATCAACCCACGTAGATGCCGTCGTAGGTGACCGGCGTGCCGAACGGGGCCGCGGTCGGTGCGCCCCCGCCGCCGGCCTGCATCTGCTCGAAGCTGAACACGCGGGCGAAGGAACTCGTCTTGCTCGTGCTGACGGCGAACAACTCGGCGCGGCCGTCGCCGTTGGAGTCCCGCAGCGCCAGTCGCGCGCCGCTCGGGTCGGTCGGCGCGAACGCGAAGAAGCTGCCGACCAGCCCGAGGTTGCTCGGCTGCACGCCGGGGTTGCCACTCAGCGTCGCACCGGACCACACCTTCACGTGCGCCGGGCCTTTGTCCAGACTGATCGCCAACTCCGCGAACCCGTCGCCGTCCATGTCGCCCACCGCCGCGTTCAACCCCGACCACAGCCCGCTAAACGCGATGAAGTCCGGTGTCAGCCGCGTCGCGACGCCGTTGCGCAGGTCGGCCCCGGTGTAGATCGCGACCCGGCCCTCGGCCTGCCCGCCGGTGGTCACCACCACATCGGCGAACCCGTCGTGGTTCAGGTCGCCGGCCGCCACGCGCGCCCCGCCCCGGAACGCGGGGTTGTCGAACGCGAAGAAGCTCGACTGGAGTTGCATCCCGCCGTTCGCGATGCGGAACGTCTGGATGTGCGGGCCGGCGCCGGTGTCGGCCGAGACGACCAGCTCCGACCGGCCGTCGCGGTCGATGTCCGCGGCGGCGAGGAACAGCCCGCCCGTGAACCCCTGGAAGATGACCGTCTGGCCGACCAGCAGCGCGCCGGTGCTGCCGTCCATCAGTTGGACGACGGCCTGCGGGCCGGCGCCGGTGGTGAACGCGTAGTCGGTGGTGCCGTCGCCGTTGAAGTCGCCGCTCGCGACCCTGATCGCGCCGCGGTAGCCCGCGAAGGGCGTGAGCCGGCGCCCGGTGTCGGTCAGCACGCCGCCCGCGACGGTGAACAGCGACACCGTGCCGTCCGCGTTCCCGGTGAACGCGACCGGACTCTGGGTCGCGACCGGCACCGCGGTGAAGGTCGGCGCGGCCGGAGCCGATGTGGGCGTCGCAGGCGCGGGCGTCGCCGCCGGTTGCGCGGCCGCAGCGGTGGCCCCCCAGCCCAGGTCGCGCAGCGCCGCCGCGTCGAGCGCCGACCAGCCCACCCGCGCCCCGAAGATCAGCGCCGGGTCGAGGCTCACGGACTGGCCGCCGAGCGTCACGCCGTCGGCCCAGTGCGCGCCGCTCGGGTCCAGCGGCACCGCCCCGCCGTAGAGCGCGTTCGCGTTCGCCCCGTAGAAGGCTCCGTTGCGGACCTGGCTGGTCCACTGGGGCGCGGTGCCGATGCCGAGCACGTGACCGAGTTCGTGGGTCGCGACCGAATAGAAGTCGAGTTGGTTTCCGGCCAGATTGCTCGCGGTCTGGCCGAAGTGCCAGTTCTGCGAGTTGTCGAACGTGATGCTCCCGCCCCACGGGGAGAACCCGGCGTGGCCGCGCGTCTGGACCGTGCTGATCCACGCCTGCGTGCCGGTGATGCTGTACCCGCCGAACCCGCCGTACCCGGCTTCCGAACCGGGCAGGGACCGGGCGCCGACGTACACGCGGAGCGTGTTCGCGCCGACGGCCAGGTTCGACACGCCGGCTTGCCCGCCGGTGGCCGGGTCGGTGAACGTCGCGGTCCACGTGTTCCCGCCGGCCGGGGCGATGGCCGCGAGGTCGGCGTTCAGACTGCCGCCGAGTTCGCTCGCCACCCGCTCGATCACCGCGCGGGCGTCGGCGTTGTTGAAGAACCCGCCCACGTCGCGGGAGTAGTCCACTTGAATGAGGACCGCGGGCACCTCGCGGGCCTCCAGGTTCTCTAACCGGAGGGCGGTGCGGGCGGTGTTCTGCGACGAGACGTGCTTCCGGGCGCGGGTCAGCCACTTGAAATTGAACATGCGAGGTCGCCTCAATGTCCGTGCGGCGGCCGTCGGCGCGAAGGCGCACGAGCGCCCGCGCCGGTGCGGACCGGCTGCCACGGAGGTCTGTTTGAAGTCGCGGGTAACGGGCGTCCGGCGGCGACACTGCCGCGGGACGTAGTCGTCCAGAACCGCCGCGTGCGAGGCGAGCGGAACCGGACCGATCCGAGAGTGGGCCGAGGGAGTCGGGCGACCGGGCCTGAGGGGACCGGGCGTACCCGTCGGGGTCGGCTGGTGCCTCGCGGCACCCGCTCCAGGCCGATCGGGGAAGGCCGACCGGCGGTGGCTCGCGTTTCAGATACGAGTCTTTAGGACACCATCGCGAACCGGGTCAACTGGTCGGACCGCAAGGATTTCGTGGATTTGGTCGGTTATCGCGGGCGCGTTAAAAGCGGCGGCCGGAACGCACCCCGTTTTCAGGCGGGGGCACGGTTCGTGTAAAGTGGCGGGAACACGTTGCCCCGCAAATGCGCCGCGCACCCGGCGCTAGCGGGGCTGTACAATCGGGGCGCTCGAGAACTCCCCTTACGAGAGGCCGACATGAACCGACGCACGTTCCTCGGGGCCGCGAGTGTTGCTTTATCAGGGGGCTTACGCCCCCCGCTCGCCACCGCCGCTGACGACAAGATGCCCACGAAGTTCCAGATCGCGTGCATGACGCTGCCGTACTCGCGCTTCTCTCTGAGCCGCGCGCTCGACGGCATCAAGGGCGCGGGCTACGGGTTCGTCGCGTGGGGCATCACGCACAAGGAGGACGGCAAGGACGTGCCCTTGCTGCCGAAGGACGCGCCGGTGGAGAAGGCGAAGGAGCTGGCGAAGAAGTGCCGCGACATGGGCCTCGAACCGGTGATGATGTTCAGCGTCACCTACCCCGAAGCGAAGGACGGGTTGGAGGTCATCACGCACCGGTTGAAGCAGGCGGGCGCCGCGGGCGTGCCGCAGGTACTCACGTTCGGCCACACGAAGGGCGGCAACCATAAGCTGTGGGTCGAGCGCTTCAAGCTGCTCGGCCCAATCGCGAAGGACAACAACGTGACGCTGGTGGTGAAGCAGCACGGCGGCGAGACCGGCACCGGCGAGGCGTGCGCCGCCATCACGAAGGAAGTGGACCACCCGAACGTGAAGGTGAACTACGACGCGGGGAACGTGCTGGACTACCTGAACAAAGACCCGCTGCCGGACATCAAGTTGTGCGCGGCCGAGGTGCGCAGCTTCTGCATCAAGGATCACCGCAACTGGCCGAAGAGCGAGGACTGCGGCCCCGGCTTCGGCGAGATCGACCACTACAAACTGCTGCACCCGGTCGCGTTCACCGGCCGGGCGATGCCGCTGGCGTGCGAGAACATCTTCGCGCCGCTGGTGCCGCGCCCGGACAAGCCCGAAGGCGTGGACGCGCTCGCGAAGCGCGCGCGGGAGTTTCTGGAGGTGGTGACCGCCGGCTTGCAGACGAAGTAGGACAGGCCGCTGGCCTGTCTCAAGCAATGACAGGCCAGCGGCCTGTCCTACAAGTCGTACAGCCACACGTCCGCGACTTCGCCCGGTGCGAGCGCGTCGCGGTCGGCGGGCACCAGCACGAACCCGTCGGCCGCGACCGCGCCGCTCAGGTTCGACGCGCCGCCCGACGCGACCGGTGCCACGCCGTCGCTTCCGCGTGTCACTCGCACGTAATCGACGCGCCCTGCCGCGGACGTGATTCGCTCCGCGACCCGCAGCGTGATCTTCGCGTAAGGCAACTCCCACGACCGCCCGCCCAGGCGCCGCACCACGCGCCCGGCGAAGAGGTCGTAAGCGCACAGGCACGAAACCGGATTCCCCGGTATCAGGAACACGTGCGCGCGAGCTAAGAAACCGACGCCGAGCGGCCCGGCCGGGCGGAGCGCGACGCCATGCACCGCGAGTTCGCCCAGTTCGGCCACGGCTCGCGGCGCGTGATCCTCCGCGCCGACCGACGTACCGCCGGACACCAACACCACGTCCGCGCCTTCGGCGGCGTCGCGGATCGCGTCGCGCACGGCGGTGTAGTCGTCGCGGACGTATCGCACGGAGAGAAGGTCCGCGCCGTCGCGGGCGGCGAGCGCGGCGAGCATCGGCGAGTTGCTGTCCACGATCTTGAAGCCTTCAGGCAGCGCGC
Organism: Gemmataceae bacterium; assembly: GCA_947490035.1. Lineage (GTDB taxonomy): Bacteria > Planctomycetota > Planctomycetia > Gemmatales > Gemmataceae > Gemmata. The sequence goes on along the minus strand of CANLGS010000137.1, from coordinate 4,161 downwards.
CGGGCGGGAGCAGTTCGTTCCCGGTCACGAGGATCGCGACCCGCGGCCGGCGGACCGCGCGCACGGTCGCGGCGCCGATGGACGCGAGCAACCCCACGTCCTGCGGTCGAAGCCGGCGCCCGGCGCGCAGCACCTCGCGGCCCTTCGCCACGTCTTCGCCGACGCGAACGACGTGCTTGCCCGTCGCGAGCGGCGCGCGAGGTGTCACGCGTCCGTCCGGTTCGAGCTGCGCGAACTCGGCCATCAGCACCGCGTCGGCGCCGACGGGGATCGGCGCGCCGGTCGTAATTCGCACGGCTCCACCGGGCGGCAACTCACCCAGGAACGGCCGCGCCGGGAACGATTCACCGACCACCGCGAGCGCGCGCGGCGCGGCGGTGTCGGCGGCGCGCACCGCGAAGCCGTCCATCGCGGATCGCGCGAACCCCGGCACATCGACGGCCGAGACGACCGGTTCCGCGAGGACACGTCCGGCGGCTTCGAGCAGCGGCACGGCTTCGGCCGTGAGCGCACGTGTTCGCGCCTCAAGAAGCGCGAGGACGGCGTCCACGGTGGCGCGGGCGCGGAAGCCGCGTGCCCGCACGTCGAAGAACGGGGGCGTGTTCTGCACGGTCATTCGCTCGCTCCGCGGGCCGCGTAACCGTTACCATCGCACTTTCTTGCCGCGCTTCTCAAATCTGCGCTCCCGTCGCGACCGTCAGAATCGTCCGTTCGCGACGCGATTCGGACGCATTTCGCTCAAGCATCGAGTTGTGAACTCGCAAGCCGGCCTTACATTTGGATGTCAGGTATGTTGGTCGCGCACGCCGTCACCAAGTCGGAGCGGGGCGCGACTCGCGGGACGATTGCCCGCATCCCTCACGGGCACAGACCGCCGAACCGACTGACGGAGCGACTCCCATGACCATCAAGCGTTTTCTCCTGGCGCTCATCGCCGTCACCTGCCTCCTGCCGCTGTCCGGGTGCGGGTGCCGCCGCCACTGCAACAGTTCGGGTAGCTTCGCGCCGCCGCCGTGCTGCGACCGCGGCGTGCCGGCCGCTTACGTCCCCGTCGGCCCGCAGTAAGAGTGGTCCGCTCGCTCCGCGAGCGGTCTTCGTCTTTGAGAGTAGCCCGCCACTCCGTGGCGGTTCTTCTCATCCTCTTCACCAAGACAAAGACGAAGAACCGCCACGGAGTGGCGGGCTACTCTCCCGAACCGCCGCGGAGTGGCGGGCTACTCTCGAGCATCTTGAGCGATAGTTCGTCCCGTGCGGACCGGAGGAAGCGCCGGTCCGCGCGGGATTCGTTCACCCCGCACACCCGGCACGACCGCACCTCTTTCGCCAACCGGGTCTGTTTTCCCCGCCGCGCCAGCACTCCGCCATTCCCCCAATCTGTGACTGAATTCGCAGCCTCGGCGGTTGCACGACTCCGGCGCCCGCGCATGATTCCACCTGACGGCAGAGGAACGCCGCGGTCCGCCGCGTAAAGGAGTCACCACGATGAATAATCGCCTCTTGTGCCTCGGCCTGGTGGCCGTGGTCTCGCAACTGTTCGCGACGGGGTGCTGTATGCACCCCGTCGCCCGCTGGCGGGCTAACCACCCGTGTACGTCCTGCGGCCCGGTGGCTCACCCGGTCCTGCACCCGATCCAAACGCGGCGCGCGATCATCGGCGAACCGGTCGGCGGTACCGTGATCGGCCCGATGGCACCGCCGTGCCACGGGTGCGGTACGCCCGGCGGGCCGGTGGGCTACTCCGGGCCGATCTACGGCGGCGTGCCGGTGACGCCGATCGGCGGTTACCCGCCGATCGGCAACCCGATCCCGATCACGCCCGGTCCGACCGTCGTGCCGGGGGGCACCCTGCTGCCGCAACCGATGCCGCTGCCGAAGCAGGGCAACTGACAACCCGTTGTCATTCATCGCGAGCCGCGCGGGTAATCTCACCCGCGCGGCCCGTTCGCTTTCTCCTCCGCCGAACTGCCGCGCAGGTACAGCGGTTCGAGCGCGAACACTTCTTCCCGCGTCAGCGGTGTCAACCCGCGACCGACGGCGAGCACGCTCTCCACGCGTGCGAGCCGGTCCGCTTCCGCGACGAGCACGCAGCTTTGCGGAAGCGAGTTCGCGTACACTTCGACGCCCGGCCCGCTCACGAAGTCGCCGGCGGCCAGACCAGCCGCGAACGCGCCCGCGTTCAGAATCTGGAGCGCGTTCGCGGCGAACCAGCCGTCGTGCCGCCGCGCGAACTGCTGTGCGTACACAAGCCCCTGGAGCGCGTCCGCGATCACCCACACGGTCTCCGCGTCCGCGGGCGCCTGCTGTGCGATGGCGGCGAACGCATCCACCGCGCGGAGTTCGCACCCGGTGGCGTAGGCGAGTGCCTTCGCGGTCATCAACCCGACGCGAAGCCCGGTGTAGCTGCCCGGCCCGCGGCTCGCCATCACGCCGGTCAGGTCGGTCGGCTTCAGCGACTCCGCGTTCAGCAGTGCGCCGATGGTGGAGGTCATCTCGCGCGCGTGCCGGCGCGACGAATCGAGTTCGGCCGCACCGACGACGGAGCCGCCGCGTGCCAGCCCGACGCGGGCGACGCGGCCGGACGTTTCGAGGATCAGCCAGTTCTCGCTCATTGACGTTCACTGTAACGGTGCTTTCCGCGGTGCGAGGGCGTGCGCACAATGTAAAGCATTCTAACGCGGGGCGCACACGATGTCCGACACGGCCACCATGCACATCGACGGGGCGTCGCGCGGCAACCCCGGCGCCGCGGCTTACGCGGTCGTGCTCGCGCGGCCGGGAAGGCCGGTCGTGGAAGAGGCGAACACCATCGGCACCGCGTCGAACAACGTGGCCGAATACCGCGCGCTGGTGGAAGGGTTGTCGCTCGCGGTCGAACTCGGCGTGAAGAAACTTCAGGTGTTCAGCGACAGCGAGTTGTTGGTGAAGCAGATGGCCGGCGTGTACAAGGTGAAGCACGAAGACCTGCGGCCCCTGTACGAAGAGGCGTGCCGGCTGCGGAAGCAGTTCGAGAGCGTGGCGATCACGCACGTGCGGCGCGAGCAGAACAAGCGCGCCGACGCCATCGGCAACGACGCGCTCGACGGCAGGCCGCGGCGCCGCGGGGAAGAGCCGCTCGCGGCTTCGCAAGACGACCACGCGGCGCCGCTTCACACACCAAAAGCCAACGTCGATGACGCTGGCGTGCGCGCCGACGCGATCCGGTGCCTGGCGGACGCGGCCAAGCACTGGGCCGCGAACGGCGTGGCGAAACTCCCGCCGGAAGCGGTGTGGGAACAACTGTGGTCGCTGTTGGACGAAGCGGGTCTGCTGAAAAAGAAGAAGGCGAAGTGACATGCCGGACATTCTGTTCCTCGACGAGATCACCGACGCGGAAGCACTTCTCGTCGGCGGGAAGGGGCTGAGCCTCGGCAAGACGGCGCGCGCCGGGCTGCCCGTGCCGAACGGGTTCGTCGTCACCACGCAGGCGTACCGGCGGCTCGCGGAGCGCGGCATCCGCGCGGACGCGGGGTTCGTGCGCGCCGTGACAGATGCTTACGAAACGCTCGGCGGCGGGCTGGTCGCGGTGCGGTCGAGCGCGACCGCCGAAGACGCGGCCGACACCAGCTTCGCCGGCCAGCAGGAAACCATTCTCGGCGTGAAGGGCGACGAACCGCTGGTTGACGCAATCGAACGCTGCTGGCGCTCGCTGTTCACCGAGCGTGCGGTCGCGTATCGCAAAAAGCAAAACATCGACGCGAACGCGGTTGCGATGGCCGTGGTGGTGCAGAAACTCGTGCCGGCGGAAGCGGCCGGTGTGCTGTTCACACGCGACCCGCTTGACGCGGACGGTAAGCGGATGCTCGCGGAGGCGTCGTGGGGATTGGGCGAAGTGGTCGTGTCGGGCCGCGTGCAGCCGGACCGGTTCACGCTCGACCACGCAACCGGCGCCGTACTTACACGCGATCTCGGCTCGAAGGCAGTGCGTGTAATTGCGGGCGTCGAGGAACACGTGCCCGCGGAACTTCAGCGGCAGTTCTGCGTGAGTGACACCGCGTTGTCACAACTCGCGGAGTTGGGGCGCAAAGTCGAAGCGTTCTACGGCGACGCCCGCGACATCGAGTGGGCGTTCGCGGGCGGCACGTTTCACCTGCTGCAAGCGCGGCCCATCACCGTCGCAGGGTT
>CANLGS010000136.1 GCA_947490035.1 Gemmataceae bacterium | reverse complement strand
TGATTGGGCCGTGAAGGCGTTCAACGACAACCTGCCTTACGACCAATTCACCCTCTGGCAACTCGCCGGTGATTTGCTCCCCGACGCCACGCGCGACCAAAAGCTCGCTACGGGCTTCGTGCGCAACCATATGATCAACGGCGAGGGCGGGCGCATCGCGGAGGAGAACCGCATCGAGTACGTGTTCGACCAAACCGAAACCACAAGCACCGTGTGGATGGGCCTCACGGTCGGCTGCGCGCGGTGTCACGACCACAAGTTCGACCCGATCTTGCAGAAGGATTACTACTCGCTGTTCGCGTACTTCAACCAGACGCCCGTCAGCGGCGCCGGCGGCAGCGGCCAGACGGCGCCCGTGATGGACTTCGGCACGGCCACGCAGGAGCAGAAGCGCAAGGACGCGCAGGCCGCGTTCGACGAGCTGGTGAAGAAGGTGGCGCCCATCGAGAAGAAGCTGCGCGACGCGGCCGCGACGAAGGACAAGGACGGCAACTACGCCAGCACGCTGCCGGCACTGATCGAGTCGGCGCTCCGCAAGGGGCCAAACGACCGCGCCGACCAGAACTACGACGAACTCGTCAAGCACTTCAAGGACAAGGAACCGGAGTACGTGAAGCTGCTCCCGGAGTTGCGCAAGGCGAAGCAGGCGCGCGACGCCGCGAACACCGGCGTGGCGAAGGTGATGGTGATGGGCGACCAGCCGACGCCGCGCGACACGTTCGTCCTCACAAGGGGCGACTACAGCAAGAAGGAGGGCAAGGTGCTGCCCGGCGCGCCGCAGTTCCTCAACCCAGGGACCGCTGTCCCTGGGCTTGCGGGCGCACAGGAGAACCGTTTGGGTCTGGCGAGGTGGATTGCGTCGAAGGACAACCCGCTGACGGCGCGCGTGGCCGTCAACCGGTTGTGGCAGATGTTCTTCGGTACCGGCCTCGTGAAGACGAGCGAAGACTTCGGCGTGCAGGGCGAACGGCCGTCGCACCCGGAGTTGCTCGACTGGCTCGCCACCGAACTGGTGAACCCCGACCGTCAGGGAGGGGGTGCGTGGGACACGAAGCACCTCATCCGGCTGATCGTGACGAGCGCGACGTATCGCCAGTCGGCGAAGGTCACGCCGGAGATGCTGGAGCGCGACCCGGACAACCGGCTGCTCGCGCGCGGCGCGCGCTACCGGCTGCCGTCGTGGATGATCCGCGACCAGGCGCTCGCCGCTGGCGGGCTGCTCACGCCGACCTACGGCGGCCCGCCGGTGAAGACGTACCAGCCGCCCGGCATCTGGGAGGAAGCGACCTTCGGCAACAAGAAGTACGCGCAAGACAAGGGCGAAGCGCTGTACCGGCGGAGCCTGTACGTGTTCTGGCGCCGCATCATCGGCCCGACGGTGTTCTTCGATGTCGCGAACCGCCAGACGTGCAGCGTGAAGACCACCACAACGAACACGCCGCTGCACGCGCTCGTCACGCTCAACGACACGACCTACGTCGAAGCGGCCCGCGCGCTCGCGCAACTCGCGCTGGAGAAGAATGAGGGTGATGCGGCGCGCCTGAGCTTCGCCTTCGCGCGCGTGGTTGCGCGCAAGCCCACCGACGCCGAGGCGAAGGTGCTTCTGGGTGCGCTGGAGAAGCAGCGCGCGGTGTTCGCGGACAAGGCCGCGGCGCTCAAGCTGCTGAAGGTCGGCGATTCGCCCCGCAACGAAAAGCTCGATGCGAGTGAGCATGCGGCGCTCGCGGCCGTGTGCCTGATGATGCTGAACTTGGATGAGGCGCTGAACAAGTAAGGGTCTCGAGCCGCTCGCGGCTTCGCAACTTGCGAAGCCGCGAGCGGCTCAAGAAACGACAAGAGAACCACATGAACCCACTCACCCAGCACCAGGCGAACCTCACCCGCCGGCACCTCTTCGGGCGCACCGCGACCGGCATCGGCACGGCCGCGCTTGCCTCGCTGTTGGGGCGCGATTCGCAAGCCGCCGACAAGACCCGCATCGGCGGGTTGAAAGACTTGCCGCACTTCGCGCCGAAGGCGAAGCGCGTCATCTACCTGTTCCAGAACGGCGCGCCCACGCACGTCGATCTCTTCGACTACAAACCGGAACTCACGAAGCAGAAGGGCAAGCAGATTCCCGACTCCGTGGTGAAGGGGGCGCGGTTCAGCACCATGACCGGCGGGCAGACGGTGCGCCCGTGCCTGCCCGAAATCACCAAGTTCGCGCAGCACGGCGAGGGCGGCGCGTGGGTGTCCGACTTCCTGCCGCACACCGCGAAGATCGCGGACGAGTTGTGCTTCGTGAAATCGATGTTCACCACGCAGGTGAACCACGCGCCCGCGATCTGCTTCTTCCTGACGGGGTCCGAGATGCCGGGCCGCCCGAGCATGGGGAGCTGGCTCACCTACGGCCTCGGCAGCGAGACTGAAGAGCTGCCGGGCTTCGTCGTGATGACCTCGCGCGACAAGGAAGCGTCGTGCGGTCAGATCTTCTACGACTTCTACTGGGGCAGCGGGTTCCTGCCGACCAAGTTCCAGGGCGTGAAGTTCCGCGGCCAGGGCGACCCGGTGCTGTACCTCTCCAACCCCGACGGCCTAAGCAAGGAGAGCCGCCGCGCGTCGCTCGACGACCTCGCGAAGCTGAACGAGATGACGCTGAAGGAGTTCGGCGACCCGGAGGTGAGTACGCGCATCGCGCAGTACGAGATGGCGTACAAGATGCAGACATCCGTGCCCGAGCTAACGGACTTCAGCAAGGAACCGCAGAAGATTCTCGACATGTACGGGCCGGACGTGAAGCGGCAGGGGAGCTTCGCGTACAACTGCCTGATGGCGCGCCGGCTGGTCGAGCGCGGCACGCGGTTCGTGCAACTGTTCCACGCCGGCTGGGACCAGCACCGCAACCTGAACACGCAACTTAAAGTTCAATGCGCCGACACCGACGCGCCCTCCGCGGCGCTCGTCGCCGACCTGAAGCGGCTCGGCCTGTTGGACGACACGCTGGTGATCTGGGGCGGCGAGTTCGGCCGCACGCCGTTCCTTCAGGGGAAGATCGAGGACGTGAAGAGTTGGGGCCGCGACCACCACCCGTATGTGTTCACGGTGTGGATGGCCGGCGGCGGGATCAAGAAGGGGACGAGCTACGGCCAGAGCGACGACTTCGGCTTCGCGCCTGCGAAGGACGCGGTGCACGTCCACGACTTCCAGGCGACGATCCTTCACCTGCTCGGCCTGAACCACGAGAAGCTGACGTTCCGGTTCCAGGGCCGCGACTTCCGGCTCACCGACGTTCACGGTAAGGTGGTGAAGGGGTTGTTGGCGTAACTCGGCGCCTGATAAACTGGCGCTCTCCGGGAGGAAAAACACGATGACAACCGCGAACGCCATTGCCGCCGAACTCAGCCGTCTCGCCGCACTCGACGCGGACGGGGAATCGCTGTCGGCGGCACGGCTCCACAAACTCCTGTACTACTGCCAGGGCTGGCATCTCGCCTGGTACGCACAACCGCTGTTCGGCGACCGCATCGAGGCCGGCGAGAGCGGGCCGGTCGTTCCCACCTTGAACCCGACCGTTGGACCGTCGAACGGCCTGCCCGCGGAGGCGTGCGACTCGGTCGCGCAAGTGTGGTCGCACTACCGGCAGTTCTCCGCGGCCGGCTTGCGCGAGAAGGCGAAGGCTGAAGCGCCGTGGCGCGCACACCGGTTGCCCGGAGCCGCGCCGGAGATTCCCGTCGCGGCGCTCGCGTCGTTCTTCGGCGAAGAGTTCCGCCGGCAAACCGGCGAGGAACCCGGCGCGATGGCGCAAGTGGCTGCCGACCTCGCTGCCGGTCGCGTTATCACACTCGACGAACTCCGAGCGGAGTGGGGACTGTGAGTTCGCTCCGCCCCACACTTGCTACGCGAGCGGAGCAAGACATCGACGCCTTGCCGCTCGACCTCCGTCCGGCGGTGCTGGAACAAATCGCCCGCGTCGCGGCGAACTACGAGACGTGTTCACGGCGATCGCCGTTCCCGCGGCCACCCGGTTGGGAATCGGGCTTGTGGGTCCGCTACCCGGACGCCAGCGCGACGCTTGTCGAGGTACTGTTCCTGATCTCTTCCGACGAGACCGGGCTGACCATCCGCCGGGTGATCGTAACCCCGGTCGAGCGCCTGCAGGGTTGGGTCGCGAACCCGGCCGAATGGGTGAGCGAACCGCCGTGGCCCGTTGTTGATTTGTAACGCGATCCGCGACTTCCGGCTCACTGACGTTCACGGCAAGGTGGTGAAAGGTCTACTCACCTGACGCCGCCTTCCGGGTGACGCAGGTCGCGTGTCGGAGACAGGATAAATGGACCGCGCGTGGGCGACTGAAGCGTATGAAGCTCTCACACAAGGGCGGGTGGTTCAGGTGCGCCCGCGCGGCGACTCCATGAAGGGACAGATCAACGACGGCGACTTGGTGACGCTCGAACCGTGTGTCGCGGAAGAGTTGGCAGTCGGCGACATCGTGTTCGTTCGCGTTCGCGGGTGGCTCCTCGTGCTTCACCAAATCTTCGACCGCGAACCCGACCGCTTCCTGATCGGGACGACCACCGGACGCGCCGACGGGTGGGTAACAGCCGACGACATCATCGGCCGCGTCACGAAGGTTGAGCCGTAGCGCACTTCGCGGTCACTTCTTCAGGGGCTTCACGGTCTTCACTCGAAGCATCAGTTTCAGCCCGGTTGCGTCGCCGCGGGTCAGCAGTTCCACCTTCTCCACCGGTTCCAACACCAGCGCCAGCATTCCGAGTTGCTCGGCCAATGCATTCTCGTCGCCCGCGCCGACACCGGCGAGCAGCTTCGCGAGTTCGCCCGCGTTGGCCGTCAAGTAGTCGCGGGCGCCCACCGCGTTGAAGCGCGCTAGCGGCACGTCGTCGCCCGGCTTCGGTTCACCCGTCGGCGCCTTGAACGACTTGATCGCGTCCGGGGACGTGGACACCACCAGATAGCCGCCCTTCAGTGCGAAGCACGGGCGCAGGCCGAGCGGTAGCCCGTCGCCGGTCAGCGACTTGATGACCGCGTCGCCGTCCTTCTCTTCCTTCAGTTCGATCTGGTCCTTGTGCTTCGCGTTGTACGCGATGCGGGCCACCTGAAAGCCATACTCCAGCGTTTGAAGCAGCGACTTGGACGCCTCCGCTCCCTTTGGGCCGTCGGTCTGCACCTTCACCGCGGCGACCACGACCGGCACGGTCGCGCCCTTCGCGGGCGGCATCATCCACAGCGCCCAGTCCGGGCCGAGCGCGTCCATCACCAGCGGCAGTTTGTCCTTGCCGACGATCGGGCCGAGCGTCTGTTCCAGCGTCTCGCGAACGCCGGGCTTGCCCTCCATCGGAACCAGCGTCGTCAGCACGTCGATGAGGTCGTTCGCCTTCACGCGGCCCGCGACCGCGAACAGCGCGTTATCCGGCACGCTGCCCCACAGCGCCGATGGCAAGCGCGCCCCGACAAGCCACGTCTTCAAGTCCGCGGGCAACTTGTCCGGCGCGAAGTGCAGCGACACGCCGAGTTCGGCGTCCTTACTCACCGACAGGTAGAGCGCCGCGGCATCGGTCGCGGCCCACACCTCCGCGAACTTCGCCAAGAACGCTTTCTCGTCGGGCTTCGCGGTCTTCACCTTCGCCGCGAGTTCCGCGTCGAGCGAGCGCGGGTGAACCAACACCACCGCGGCGGCATCGGCGACGCCGAGCTTCGTCATGCGCTCGACCAGAACGGGCGACTTGTCCTTCGCCAACTTGTCGCGGTCGATGACGGCCGTGATGTCGGCTTCGGACTGCGAGAACGCGAACACGCCGTCGCGGAAGCAGTAGAAGTCGGACGGGCCGTCGGGCTTCTGCCGCTCGAAGTACACCGCGCCCGCGTGCTTCCGCTCCGCGAGCGCCTTCAGTTCCTTCGACTTCGTCTGAATGTCGTTGAGCGTGTCGATCACCTTCGCGAGCGCGTCCGGCTTGCGCGAGCGTACAAGGATTACTGACCGCTCGCCCTTCGGGTCGTTCGGCGGCGCGGGCGTGTACGCGAACACCACCGCATCGCCGAGGATGTCGTGCAGCAGGTCGGCGGGCGTGAGGCCGAGCGAGCCGAAGACGGGCGTCGCGGATTCGATGAACTGCTTGAACGCGTCCGAACTGAAGAACTGCTTGCCGAGCGCCGATGACGGGAACCACGCCGCGAACGGCGATTCGGTCATGTCCTTCAGATGGTCGCGGAGGTTCTGCACGACCACGACGAGCGCGAAATCGTCCGGCGCGAGGCGCAGCGCTTCGTCGCGCGGCGCCGGCGGCGCGGCGAAAGCCGGGGCGCTCAGGCCGAGGAGAACCGCGACGATGAGAGTGGACCGGGGGAGCATGGTTTTCTCTGCGGAGCGCGGGCGTCCCGCCCGCTGCAATACGGCTCAAACGGCGTTACGGAGAATCGTGCAGCGATCTGACATGCGAAACAGCGGGCGGGACGCCCGCGCTCCGCGGAGAAGAGCCGGAATTACGACTTCGGCTTCATGGCGGTGACATCGCGGAGCAGCCGGTCGAGCGCCTTCTGCGCGGTGCCGGTGACCGGTTCGAGTCCGGTGCGGGCCGCGTCCGGCAGGTCCGCGATCGACTTGCGAGCCGGTTCGAGCGCGTCGCCCATCGGCGGCGCGACCGGCTTCGTAAACGGACCGGTGAACACGTCGAGCAACTTCGGCGCGAAGGCCACGGAATCCGTCAGCGGCTTGGGCGCTTCGCGCAGCGCCTGTTCCGCCTTCGCGAACTCATTCCCGATGTTGATCGGGCGCGGTTCCGGCGCGGGCGCCTTCACTCGCGGTTCCGGCGCGACTTCCAACGGCGCCGGCGCGGACTGTTGAACGAGTTCCTTCGGTTGCTCGATCGGCTTCGGACCGTTCGCATTCGCGATGACCCACGCACCAACCAACACCGCCGCGGCGAGAGCCAGCACCCCGGCGACGGGCGCCACACGCCGACGGCGGGCATGTGCCTGCCGGTCGTCGCGCACCGCGCTCAACACGCGATCGGTGAAGCCCGCCGGCACCGCGACCGGTTCGGGCGTCGCCAGAACCGACAACAGGACACGGGCGGCGCGCACGCGCTCGCGGCACGACGCGCACGCGCCCAGGTGTGGGTCCGCGTCCAGCGATTCGGGCGAAGCGTCGCCGTCGAGGGCGCGCTGAATCTCGGCGACGGTCGCGCGGCACGCCGGCGCGGTCGGGTCGGTGTCATCGAACGAATCGTCGGACTTGAGCATCTCATTCACCCCGGGCTGAGGGTGTCTTGGGTAATTCTGCTTCTTCGGGGGGCACTAGCCCGCGACTTCTCAGGCGGTCCAGTATTTCGAGCCGGGCGCGGTGCAGCCAGGTCTTCACGGTGCCGACCGGTCGCCCCACCGCTTCCGCGATGACCTCGTAGGGCTGACCCTGTTCGTGAAACAACACGAACACTTCGCGGTACTCGTCGCGGAGGGCGTCCACCGCGGCGCGGATCTCGCGGACCAGCTCCGCGGAGTCGTCGGCCGGCTTCAGGTCGGGCGAGTCGTCGAGGTAGTCGGCGAGGACCGGCGCCTTCGCGCGCTTGCCGATCGCGGTGCGGCACCGGTTCACCGCGATGCCCAAAATCCACGGCCGCAGCGGGCGCTCGCCGTCCCACCGCGTCAGACTGCGGAACACGCGGATGAACACTTCCTGCGCGACATCTTCGGCGTCGTGTTCGTTGGCGAGCAACCGCCGGCACACGGCGAGTACGTCGGACGAGAACCGCGTAACGAGTTCGCGCGACGCGGCCGGCTCACCGGTCAAACACCGTTTCACGAGCGCGGCGTCGGACACGGCCTGCCCTCTAACCAAGATGTACCCGCGAACGCAACGGGGGGTTTCAGAAATGGTGTTCGCGAATCGCGCCGCGGAATTTGGGAAAGAAAAGAAGAGCCGCAGATAAACGCAGAGGAACGCAGATCAGACAGAAGAGAAGACGGAGTTCTGAAAACAATTCTGTTCTTGGTTTTGATCTGCGTTCTTCTGCGTTTATCTGCGGCTCTTCTCTTTCCACTCACCCGCCGCCAACGTTTCTTCCCGGCCACGACGATTCCCCCGGATAATCACACGGATGTTGTCCCGGTCCGGCCCCGGCGAACGTATTGTATCTTGAACCCGAAGCCGCGCCCCCGGCTCGCCCCGGTTTGGCCGCTGTTGAACCCCATTAGAAATGTCCGGTGTTAACTCGATAGAAGTGTCCTCCTCACTCAGGCCGAGGAGGACACCCGATGATCGAGGTACAAGACC
>CANLGS010000135.1 GCA_947490035.1 Gemmataceae bacterium | reverse complement strand
TCCCACCCTACAAGAGAGCAACAACAAGGGTTCCCATGCTCGCTTACGAATCCGCCGACCAACTGCTCGCCGAACCGGACGCGCGCCGGTTCCTGCACGTCGTCATCCTGAACGCCATCCGCGACAAGGCCACGCAACTCGAAGTGCGGTTCGGCGAAGAGGGCGGGTTGCTCTACTACCGCATCGATGGCAAGGACTGGGAACTGTCCGCGCCGCCCGATGAGGTATACCCGCTGTTGAAGGACACGGTGCGCGCGGCGTCCTCACTGGTGTCGCCCGAGCGCCCGGACCTGACCGTGATCGCGGGGATTCCGGGCGCGCGGTACGAGCCGCTCGAAGCCGGCTGGCTCACGTACCAGTTGGGCGGGCGCTGGCTCGACCTCGCGGTGCGCATCGACCCGCGCGAACCGTTCGGCTTCATCCGGTTCGACATCGACGACGCGACCGACTTCGCCGACGCCGCCGGCGAAGCCCTCGCCGAGTACGCCACTCGCCTGACCGTAGAGGAATAGGCGAACCCCGGCCGCAAGGCCGGGGGTGGTTTCACAGCCCCGCACCGGCCTGCGGACCCGACACCCCCGGCCTTGCGGCCGGGGTTCGCCAACACCATGACAACAGACCACGACGAACAGTTGGCGGCGCTCATCGACCGGCTCGCGGGCGAGCAGCGGGCCGGGCGCCCGCCGGACATCGACGCCGCGGCACGCGACCACCCCGCGCTCGCGGCGGAACTGCGCGAGCTGTGGGCCGTCGCGCAGTTCGCGTACATGGCCCGCCCGCCGGAACCGGCGCTGCCCCTGACCGTCTCGGCCGCTCGCACCGGGCCGCTCACGCCGTCGTTCGCGGGCGACCACACCACGCACACCGCCGCCACGCTGCCGCGCGACTTCGGCGATTTCGAGTTGCTCGAAGAGGTCGGGCGCGGCGGGATGGGCGTCGTGTACCGCGCGCGGCAGAAGAGCCTCGACCGCATCGTCGCGCTCAAGATGGTGCGCGAGGCACACCTCGCGACCGACGCCGACCGCGCCCGGTTCCGCACGGAAGCCGAGTCCGCCGCGAAGCTCAAACACCCGAACATCGTCACCGTCCACGAGGTCGGCACCGCGGGCGGGCAAGCGTACCTGTGCATGGAGTTCGTCGGCGGGCAGACGCTCGCGGAGAAGGTCCGCGACGGCGGGCCACTTCCACCCCGCGAAGCCGCCAGGTTGGTCGCGGTCATCGCGCGGGCGGTCGAACACGCCCATTCGCAGGGCATCATTCACCGCGACCTGAAGCCGAGCAACATCCTGTTGGCGAGCGGGGGGCGTCAGCCCCCTGACGACTCGTCACACGAAGAATCAGGGGGCTTACGCCCCCCGCTCGCCCTCGCCCCCAAGGTTTCGGACTTTGGGTTGGCGAAGAAGATCGACAACGCGGAGAGCATCACCCGGACCGGGGCGGTCGTCGGTACGCCGTCGTATATGGCGCCCGAACAGGCCGCGGGGCGGAAAGTCCTCACGCCCGCGGCCGACGTGTACGCGCTCGGCGCGGTGCTGTACGAACTGCTCACCGGCCGCCCGCCGTTCCAGGCGGCGCACCCGATCGACACGCTGTTGCTCGTGCTCGAACAGGAGCCGGTGCCGCCGCGCCACCTGAACGCGACCGTGGACCGCGAACTCGACCTCATCTGCCTGAAGTGCCTCCAGAAGCCCGCGGACATGCGCTACCCGACGGCCGCGGCGCTGGCCGACGACCTCGAAGCCTACGCCGCCGGCCGGCCCGTCGCCGCCGCGCCGAGCGGTCTCAGATTCTTCGTGGCACGCCTGCTTCGCGAAACGCACCACGCCGACATCCTCGAAAACTGGGGCAAGCTGTGGATCTTCCACAGCGTGATGATCTTCCTGCTGTGCCTGCTCACGCAGTGCATGAAGTGGTACGAACTGAACGGCCACGTGTGGTACATGGGCGTGTGGTCGGTGGGGCTGGTGACGTGGGGCGCGGTGCTGTGGCAGCTCCGCAAGGCGGCCGGGCCGGTTCTGTTCGTGGAGCGCCAGATCGCCCACGCCTGGGCCGCGGGCGTGTGCGCGAGTATCGCGATGTTCTGGATCGAGTGGGTCGCGAAACTAGAAGCGCTGACGTTGTCGCCGGCGGTGGCGGTCGCGGCCGGTATGGTGATGATGTTCAAGGCCGGTATCCTGTCCGGCCGGTTCTACGGCTGGGCCGCGCTGAACTTCGCCACGGCCATCGTCATGCCGCTCGTACCCGATGTGAGCATCCTGCTGTTCGGCGCGGTGTCGGCGCTGTCGTTCTTCGTGCCGGGGCTGAAGTACTACCGCCAGCGCAAGGCGCGGATCGCGTGACGGATGCGCGGCCACCCGCTCCCTGACGGTCGCGGTTCACCCGGCGATTGGTGAACCGCGACCGTCAGGGAGCGGGTGGCCGCGCCGAACACCGACTCATCAACGCTCGTCTCGCATCAGAACCCCAGGCCGCCGACCTTCTGGTAGTTCCGGTACGCGACGTAGCACAGCGCGCCGAGGATGAGGTAGCACGTCGCGGTCGCGGGCAGCGACGGGGAGAAGAACTTCACCGCACTGCCGGCCGACGACTTCAGCTTCGGCTTCAGCCCGCGCCAGTCCACCGAATACATTTCGTCCAGAACGAGGTGCGACAGGAAGCCGAGCATCACGCCGACGCCCAGCAGTAGGCGGACGCCGCGCTCGCCGGTGGTCGGGTACGCGAGGTACACGCACAGCCCCGCGACGAGCATGGCCGGGATGCTGTGGTACATGCCGCGGTGGACGGTGATCCGGCGGAACGCGTTCGCCGCGAAGTAGCGGATGAACGCGTACCCGACCAGGAGCGTCGCAAGGATGCTCTCGGTCGAGACACCGGCGCGGTGGAGGGGGAAGACGAGCATGAGCGGCACGACGGCGGCCATCAGCCCGAACATCTCGCGGACGGGGATGCCGGAATCGCTGTCGAGGTCCGGGAGCATCCCGCCGATGCCGGTCACGGCCGCGGCGAGGATGCCGGCGCCGGTGGTGAATTCGAGCGGCTGCACGGCGAACCCGCCGTAGGCGATGCCCAGCGCGCCGGACACCGTGATGTGGGTGCGAAATCCGGCCATGTGTTCATTCGCTCCGCTGCGGGTTCGCCGAAAAGCTCCCAACCGACCTTGTGTACATACGTTCCGCGTGGAACATTTTACATAAGGAGGTGCGACATGACTCTGACGAACCAAGACATCGCCCGGCGGCTACGCGATCAAGCGAACGAACTCGCGCGGACCGGGAACAACCTGTACCGCGTGCGCGCGTTCCGTTCGGCGGCGATGGCCGTCCTCGGACTGCCGGCGGACGTGGCCGAACTCGTCGCCGCCGGCGGCCCGCGCGAACTCGAACGCGTGCCCGGTATCGGCAAGAGCCTCGCGACGACCATCGCCGGCTACCTGACCGCGACCGACCTCGCGGCGTGAGTGTGCTGATCTTGGCGAGCGGGGGGCGTAAGCCCCCTGTTAAACCTCCACGCGATCATCTGCTTTGAGGTTTAACAGGGGGCTTACGCCCCCCGCTCGCCTTCGAGCAAACGAAACATCACCCCACCACGTTCACACCCAGTTCCTTGAGCGCGTCGCGGAAGGCCGCGAACTGCTCCTCGTCCACGCTGATCGCGAGCGGGCCGAGGCGCTCCGCGACGAACATCCGCGTCCCCGGCCACTGCACCACGCCGTCCGCGATGTCCGCCGTCGGCAACTTCACCACGAGCAACCGCACCGCCCGCGGCGGCGGCATCTGCGCGCCGAGCAACAGCAGGCGCCCGGCCGCGGAGAGCGGCGACCCGCTGCGCTCCGTGAACCACGCGTCGATGTCCGTCAGCGGCCGGCCGCTTTCGATCGCGCGCCGGAGGGAAACCGGCGTGAGCCGGAACTTCCGCACGCCGTTCTGGTCGATGGGCAAAGCTTCCGCGAACTGCCCGATCTCCGCTTCGAGGAGCAGGTCGGCTTGCGGCGTATCGACGGTGAGCGTCACGCCGTCGTCGGCGGTCACGAGGCAGCGCTGCGGCTTCGATTCGTAGTCGCGGTTGCCGACGAGTCGCAGGTGCGACAGCGACGGTTCGCCGCCGTCGGCGGTCATCCCGATGCGGTCGGTGAGGCGCAGCGCGACCACGCCGCGCGATACCGCGATGTCCAGTTCGGCGGGCGTCTGGAACTCGACCAGCACCGCCGACGAGAAGATGGTGATGCGCTCGCGCTTGCTGGCCCACCGTTGAAGCAGATCGACCACGCCCGCAGGCACCGGGCGCGTGCCGTGGCGGTTGAGCGTCTGCACGATCATCGGCAGCGTCAGCCCCGACTCCAGCCCGCGATAGGTCTGTTCCGGCGTGAGTTCAAGCGTGCAGGCCGGGCCGATGCCCTTCCACGCCGCAAACCTCGACAGCGCGGCAATCAGCGCCGGCGTCAGCCCTTGGCGGTACGCGAGCACTTCAGCGTTGGGCTGAACGAGCAGCGTTTGCGGGAACGCGGGCGGCGCCGGCGGTTCCGCGTCGCCGAGCAGCAGATACCGGCCGAACGCCGACAGCCGCACATGTTCGCCGGAGACTTCCACCAAGCCGAGCGGGTACGCGACGCCGAGCAGGTACCCGCGAACCCAACCGGCGCCCTTGTCGGTCACGTCCGGCGGAATCACTCCGGCCCACGACGGATGATGCGACCACAGCCACTCCGCGACCGCGTCCGTGTGAACGAAGTCGCGCGCCAACAGCAGCGCGAGCAAGCCCGCGGTGGGCGTGGGCGACAGCCCGTTCTCGGTGGGCGAATACCCCGCGAGCGGATCCCAGGACTCAACTACCGGCAGGCTCGCGAACAGCTCCGCGAGCAGCGCGAAGAGCGGCCCGTCCCACGTCGACGGGAACGTGCCGGCTTCGAGCGTGCCGTCGCGGTCGCCGAGCAGCCCGACGCCGCGCGCCCACAGTAGCGCGAGAACTCCGGCGTCGGCGATGGGTGCGATCTGGTCGATCGGCGGCGCGGCCAGCACCGGGTCCGACTGAAGGCGGAGCAGGTCGCGCTTGAAGAGCGTGTTCCCCTGCGTGAGCCGCATCGAGTCCGCGTGAACCTGTTGCCACACGGCCGCGAGGCGCAGCGGCCATTCCAACCCATCGCTCTGGCGAGCGGGGGGCGTAAGCCCTCCGAGTTCTTCGTGTGCCAGATTCGGCAGACCCAGGTCTTCGCCGCGTGCGCGGGTCGCGATGCCGGGGTGCGTGAACACGACCGCGTTGTGCGTGCCCGCGAGGCCGAACCACGCGGCGAAGTCTTCGATGTCCGGGTTGTGCGGGTCGAGTTCGGGGAAGAGTATCCCGGCTTCGAGGAGCGTTTGAACGGGATTGAAGCCCTCGTTGTGATCGAGGGCCGAGAGCAGCGTGAGCAGGTGTCCGACCTTCCATCGCGGCTGCCGGCTGATGCCCATGAACGCGAGCAACTTCCGCGACGCGGGCGGTTGATCCTTGATGCGCCGGTCGATGACCGGCGCGTTGATGAGTACCGCGACGGCTTTGTCGAGCAACTCGTCGATGGGTTGCTTCGCGCGCGGGCGCACGAGTTTGTCCGCGACCAACCGCAGGAGCGGTTCGGCGTAGCGCGCGAGCGCGTCGCGGCAGCGGGCAGACCAGTCGATTTCGGGAGTCGCGGGCATCGAGGTGTTGTATGGCGACGGGGCGGGTTGTCTTTGGTAGGTGCCGCTTGCCGAGCGGCACGGGATAGCCCGCGTGTGAACGATGCGGGCGCCCGGAAGACGATTTCGAGTTGTGCAGCCGTGCCGCTCGGCAAGCGGCACCTACTTCCCGACCACTTGCGGGGTGTGGCCCATCTTGCGAAGTTCGTCGAGGACCGCGTCGAGCCGTCCGGGGCGGATGAGCAGCACCTTCTCGGACAGCCGCCCGGCGACCTCCGACGCGAGCTTCTTCCGCGCGAGCAGTTCTTCGGCGAGCACCGCGTCCTCCGTGAGAACGAGGCACACGCGGCGGTGCAGCTTCGCGGGCAATCGGGCCGTCGGGTTGTTCATCTGCATCCTTGTAGGACAGGCCGCTGGCCTGTCGTTGCTTCGACAGGCCAGCGGCCTGTCCTACACTCACCCGGCCGCACTCTTTGCTGGCAGCACGTCGCGCTCGTCCAAAATCTCGTAGCTGTACCCCTGCTCCGTCAGGAACATCTGGCGGTGGTGCGCGAAGTCCAACTCGCGCGTGTCGCGCGACACTAGCGTGAAGAAGTGCGCGTCGCCGTCGCCGCTGCTCTTGGGCCGCAAGATGCGCCCGAGCCGCTGCGCTTCTTCTTGCCGCGAGCCGAACGTGCCGCTCACCTGGATTAGCACGTTCGCGTCCGGCAGGTCGATCGCGAAGTTGCCGACCTTCGATAGCACGAGGTGGCGAACTTCGCCGGCGCGGAACTTGTTGTACAGGTCTTCGCGCTCCGATGTCACGGTGCTGCCGGTGATGAGCGGCAGGTCGAACCGCTCCGCGAGCCGGTGCAGTTGCGACAGGTACTGCCCGATCACGATCACGCGCTGGTCCTTGTAACGAAGCAGCAGCTCTGCGACGACATCGTCCTTCGCGACGTTCTCGCTCGCGATGCGGTACTTCGCCCGGTGGTCGGCCACCGCGTACTCCATGCGGGTCGCGTCGGTCGGCAGCGCCACGCGAATCTCCGAGCAACTGGCGCTCGCGATCCAGCCCTTCGTTTCCAACTCGCGCCACGGCACGTCGTACTTCTTCGGGCCGATCAGCGAGAACACGTCGCCTTCGCGCCCGTCTTCGCGGATGAGCGTCGCGGTGAGGCCGAGCCGCCGGCGCGCCTGAATCTGCGCGGTCACGCGGAACACCGGGGCCGGCAGCAGGTGAACTTCGTCGTAGATGATGAGACCCCAATCGCGCTGCTCGAACAGCCCGAAGTGCGGGAAGTCTTCCGTCTTGTCGGGGTGGTACGTGAGAATCTGGTACGTCGCGACCGTGACCGGCCCGATCTCCTTCGTCTCGCCCGTGTACTCTTTCACCTCGTCGGCCGTGAGCGTCGATTTGTCGATGATCTCGCGCCGCCACTGCTTCACGGCGGTAATGCTCGTGGTCAGCACCAGCGTATTCTTCTGGAGCAGTGACATCGCGACGATGCCGACGACGGTCTTGCCCGCGCCGCACGGCAGCACGATCACGCCGCTGCCGCCGCGAACGTCGCCGCCCGCGTGGAACACTTCCGCCGCTTCGCGTTGGTAGTCGCGCACGGTGAACGGCTTGCCGTCATGCACCATCAGGTCGCGGAGCGCGATGGGCAGCAGAGCGCCTTCGGTGTAGCCCGCGATGTCTTCCGCGGGGTAGCCGATGGTGATGAGCGCCTGCTTCAGCACGCCGCGGTGCGCCGGCAGGACCGCGAACGTGGTGTCGTCGATCTTGTCGCCGAGGTACTCTTTCACCTTCTTGTTGCGCGCCAGCTCCGCGAGCAGCGGCTTGTCCGAACACACCAGTTTCAGGTTGTCGGCGTCGATGCGTTCGAGTTTGACGCGACCGTAGCGCGCGACGGTCTCCGCGATGTCGGTCGGGATGTTCTGCGGGATCGGGAATTTGGTGTACCGCTGGAGTACCGCGACGACTTCGGCCGCGCTGAACCCGGCGGCGGCGGCGTTCCACAGCGACAGGTTCGAGATGCGGTACGTGTGGATGTGTTCGGGGCTTTTCTCCAGCTCCGCGAACGGCGCGATGGCGTCGCGCGCCTCCGTGTACTTCGGGTTATCCACCTCGACCATCACCGTCCGGTCCGGCTGGACGAAGAACGGGTTGGTCGGGTCGAACGTCTGGGGGGCGCTGGGTGTCATGGTCCCCGGCGCCTTCGCGATCTTCGGCGGCATGTTCACCGTCGGGTATTGGTGTCCCTGAACTCCGTCAGGAGCGAACGTCTCATACTAACGGCGCACGCGAGCGCGCGACAAGGCGAAGTGTAAAATGGTCACGAAGACGGACGAACCGCGGAGTTCGCGCAGTGAACTCCGCGGTTCGTCCGTCTTTCATTATTTCCGGCCGGTCAGTTCGGCGATGCGCTTCTCGGCCTGCTTGATGTGGTCGGGGTTGGTGTCGTGTTCGACCACGGCGCGGTACAGTTCGATGGCCTTCGTGCGATCGTTCAGTTGGCGGTCGTACAGCACCGCGGCGCGGAGCTTGGCGTCGGTGCGCGCGCCTTTCGTCCACTGCCACGACCGCTCGAAGTACTTCGCGGCGCGGTCGTACTGCTTGTACGCGCGGCCCTCGTAGATG
>CANLGS010000134.1 GCA_947490035.1 Gemmataceae bacterium | reverse complement strand
GCAACGCCCTGAGCGGACAACACGGTGCAACGCCTCGCCCCCCGGAACGACGGGCGACCCCTTGAAACTCCCTCCTGCTCGCGGCTCGCAGACAACGTTAAAGGTTTCCACGCGATGACGTTCCTGGCTCTTCCGATGTTGCTCGGCGCGGCGGCGGTCACCGTGCCGATCGCGCTGCACTTCTTCTACCGCGCGCGGTACAAGCCGCTGCCGTGGGCGCCCATGAAGTTCCTCAAGGAGGCCATCGAACAGACCAGTCGGCGCCTCAAGTTTCAGGAGTGGCTGTTGCTCCTCCTGCGCTGCCTCGCGCTCGTCCTGCTCGCGCTCGCAATCGCGCGACCGGGCACGAACTCCGCGTCGTCCGCCGGCAGCAGCGAGACCATCGACGCCGTGTTCGTGTTCGACACGTCGTACAGCATGGCCGCCCGCGACGGCGAGAAGACGCGACTCGAGCGCGCGAAAGAAGCCGCCCTCGCCGTCCTCGAAACGCTCCCCAACAAGTCGTCCGTGCAGGTCTATTCGTGTTCCGACCGCGCCAACCTGCTCGGCCCGGTGTCGCGCTACAACCGCGACCAGGCGAAGCAACTTATCCAGGCCATCGAGGTGACGAGCCTCTCCACGGACTTCCTGCCGGGATTGACCGAGGCGCTCGCCGCGACCGAAACCGGCACCGCGCCGTCGAAGGAGATTTACGTCTTCACCGACATGCAGAAGTCCGGGTTCGAGCGCCAGCAGGGTGCCGTGCGCGCGAAGTGCGAGGAGATCACGAAGGACAAGAAGGCGAACCTCGTCTTCATCCGGTGCGGCAACCCGGAACGCAAGGTGTCCAACGTCTCCATCACCGACGTGAAACTGCTCGCCGCGATCCCGCACACGCGGACCCGCGTGCCGTTCGTGGTGACGGTCAAGAACACCGGGCGCGACCCGATCCGCGGCGTGAAGGTGTCGCTCGAACTCGACGGCAAGGCGGTCGAGAAGGACGTGGTGCAGGTCGAAGAGATCGGCCCCGGCGACAGCGCGGAAGTGACCCTCACCGGCAGCCTCGACGAAGCCGGCGCGCGGCTGCTCGCGGTGTACGTCGACGGCGACGGGATCGAGGGCGACAACGTCCTCTACAAGATCGTCGGCGTGCGCGACAAGGTGCGCGTGCTGCTCGTCGCGTACCCGTTCGCGGGGCTGCCGGCGACCGACGCGGGCGACTGGTTCGCGCGCAAGGCGCTCGTCCCGTTCGACGCCGAACGCGACAAGGACAAGATCGAGAAGTACTTCATCGAAACGGAGTCGATCCTGCCCCAGGAAGTCGGCCCGGACAAGCTCCTCGGCAAGGACATTGTTTACCTGCTGAACGCCGCGGCCCGCACCACCGACCCGCTCACCGGTCTGTCGCCCGCGTTCGTGGCGAAGCTCACCGAGTTCGTGAAGAACGGCGGCGGGTTGGTCATCGGCTGCGGCGACATGGTGAAGGCGGGCGATTACAACAACGTCCTCGGCGGCGGCAGTGGCGGCGCGGGTCTCCTTCCGCTGCCGCTGGGCGACGTGCGGAACACCACCGACGCGACCCCGTTCAAGCCGGCCCCGGAGAGCATCGAGGACAAGACGGTGCTCGAACAGGTGCGGCCGTACACCGACTGGCTCGGCCGCGCGACGCTCACCCGCATGATCCAACTGGACGAGGCGCCGCAAGGCGCGGCCGGTTCGCGCGTGCTGATGCGCACCACCGACGGCAAGCCGCTGGTCGCGTCGCGCGTCGTCGGCGAGGGCGAGGTGATCTTCTTCGCGACTTCGCTGGACGAGACGTGGGGCCGCATGATGTCCGACGGGCAACTCGCGATCCCGATGACGACGTACATCGTCGCGCACCTGACCGGCCGCAAGGTGCCCGGCGGCACGCGGATGGCCGGCGACACGCTGACGTGGCACCCGAACGTGACCGCGCCGGGGTTCGAGTTGGTGAAGCCGCGTCCCCGCGGTGCGAAGTCAACCGAGGTTCGGCCGCGCGTGAAGCTCGGCGAGGCGAAGGGCGAAGCCGGGCAGAAGCTCTCCGTGAGCACCAACGATACGCTCGTGGCCGGCGAGTACGCGATCGTGCCCGTGGGCGCCGCGGACACGGAGGGCGTGACGTTCGCGGTGAACCCCGACTTGCGCGAGACGGAAAACCTCGACGTGATTTCCGACAACGACCTGGAGAAGTTGCTCGGCTTCCGCCCGACGATCATTCAGGCGGGCGCCGGCACCGAGACCGCGGTGCGCGAGCGCCGCACCAGAGGCGAGTGGACCGAGTGGGTGCTGCTGGCGCTGCTGTTCCTGCTCGTCGGCGAAGCCGCGTGGGCGTGGGCCTGCGGCCGGGCGCGGTAGCTCGTAGGGTGGGACAAGGCTTTGCGCCGTCCCACCTGCCTTTGGATTTGTGGCACAGACATTCCTGTCTGTGTGCTTGAATGGGATCACCGCACAGACAGGAATGTCTGTGCCACGAGAGAAGAGGTGGGACGGCGCAAAGCCTTGTCCCACCTTACAAGACAAGACGAACGATTAACGAGTGTAACGCTCCATGACGTACTTGTTCGCATACGCCCCGTTGTTCGCCGAGATGCAGCGGCGCGGCTGGTTCCCGGCCTGGATCGCCCTCCTCTTGGGGCTGGGCGGGGTCGTCAGCGTCGGCGTGCTGTACGCGCTCGAATCCGGGCGCCTCGACGTGTTCCGCCGGCTCGTCCTCGCGGGCGTGCGCATGGCGATCCTGCTCGTCGTCGCGTTCCTGCTGCTGCGCCCGGTGTGGGTCAGCGAGAGCAGCGGCGAGCGCGCCCGGCCCGTCGCCGTGCTCATCGACGTGTCGCAGAGCATGGACCAGAAAGACCCGCGGCCCAACCCCGACGACCAGTGGCGCGCCGCGCTCGCCTACGACCTCATCGACCCCGCCAAGCCGTTCCCCACGGGGTCGGTCGATTCCGTCATCGACAAGAGCAAGATGCCCGAGCGCCCCACGCGCCTGGAGATCGCCCGCGCCGCCCTCACCAACCCGCGGCTCGACCTGCTGACCAAGCTCAAGCAGGTCGGCCCGCTCGAAGTGTCCACGTTCGGCGCCAGCCGCAACGGGCGCGACTCGTTCGACACCGCGTGGATCAAAAGCGTCGCCGCCGACCAGCCGCGGACCGCGCTCGTGAGCGCCGCCTTTGAACTGCTCAACCGCGACGACGCCGACCTGCCCGCCGCGGTGTTCCTCGTCACCGACGGGCGCGAGAACGCCAGCGACAAGACGCTCACCGAACTCGCGGAGAAGTACCGCGAGCGCAAGATTCCGCTGTACATCTACGGCGTCGGCAGCTCGTCGTTCGGCCAACTGCGGCTGCGCGACGTGGGCGTGCCGGAGTCCGTGTTCCTCGACGACACCGTGTCCATCCCCGTCCGCTACGCGGTCAAGGGCGTGGCCGAGGGCAAGGTCGATATCGTCGTGAAATTCGGCGACCGCGAAGTCGCCGCCAAGCGCGGCATCCCGGTGCGCGAGGGCGACGACATCCGCGAAGTGCTGACCTTCACGCCCACGAAGGAGGACGCCGCGTCGAAGAAGCAGGAGGTCAAAGTCGAGATCACCGTGAAGCCGGGCGTCGGCGTCGGCGCCGGCGGCGTCACCCTCGACACGCTCACCGATTCGACCACCAAGCCCGCGCAGGTCGTGAGCAAGCGGCTCAAGGTTCTGGTCGTGGACGGATTGCCGCGCAAGGACTTCCAGTTCCTCCAGCGCGCGCTCTTGCGCGACCGCCGGGTGGACGCGCGGTTCTTCCTCACCGAGGGCGACCGCGACGCGATGAAGTCCGGTTACCCGTGGCTGGTCGAGTTCACGCGCCAACTGAACGGCACGCTCAGCTTGGAACGCGAGGAGTTCCGCAAGCTCATCAACGACTTCGACCTGCTCATCATCGGCGACGTGCCGAGCAAGTTCTTCACTCGCGAACACCAGCAGGTGATTAAAGAGTTCGTGGCCGAAGGCGGCGGCATGGTTCACATCGCGGGGAAGTGGAACGGCCCCGGCGGCTGGCTCGACGCCGAGAAGGGGCAGGCGTCCATCGCCGACGTGTTGCCGGTCGAGTTGAAGCCGGTGAAGTTCCCGGTCCAGCCGCTGGAAGGCCGGTACTACCAGCCG
The DNA here is from genome assembly GCA_947490035.1 of Gemmataceae bacterium. Taxonomy (GTDB): domain Bacteria; phylum Planctomycetota; class Planctomycetia; order Gemmatales; family Gemmataceae; genus Gemmata. The sequence continues at coordinate 4,195 of CANLGS010000134.1, read as the reverse complement.
TTCGTCCCGGCGCTCGCGCCCAACGCGGCCCGCAACCCGCTGGTGTCGCTCGAAGACGACGCGCTCGACAACGCCGAGTTGTGGGGCCGCACGGTGCGCGCCGGGCCGAACGACCCGCCCGCGCCGCCCCCCGTTCCGGAAGACCCCGCCCGCGTCGCGAAGAAGAAGCAGTTGCAGCCGATCGAGTGGTACTACCCCGTACTCAGGTTGAAGCCGGGCGCGGAGACGTTCCTGGTTCACCCGACGGCGCGCACGCCGGAGCCGGACAACAAGCCGATGCCGCTGCTCGCGGGGCATTACTACGGTAAGGGGTACGTGCTGTTCTGCGGGTTCGACGACACGTGGAAGTGGCGGTTCAACGAGGCCGACAAATACTTCGGCCGGTTCTGGAGTCAGTGCGTGTACCAGGCCGGCGTGCCGCGCATGGTGGGCACGAAACTGACGCAGGTGTCGCTGGACACGCTCGAACCGCAGCAGGGCAAGAGCGGTCAGGTGTACGCCCGCATCCTCGACGAGAACTTCAAGCCGTACACGGCCGAGGAGATCGACGCGACGCTGGAGAAGTTGGACGCGCGCGACGACGACAAGGACAAGACGACGACGGTGAAACTGCGGAAGTTGCAAGGGCAGGACGGCGAGTACGTGTCGCCGGTGCCGTTCAACCAGTCCGGGCGGTTCAAGCTGACGGTGGCGCCGAACAACAAGTCGCCGGCGAACCTGGAGTACCGCGTCAGCCTGCCGCCGGACCACGAGCAGGCGCCCGGCGGGCTGGCCGAAGCCGACATGGTGCGGCTGGCCGCCGACAGCGGTACGGCCGAGAAGCCGGGCAAGTTCTACCACGAGGAAGACCTGCACAAGTTGCCGGGCGACGTGAAGGCGCAGTTCAGCAAGTTCACGCGCCGCGACGAGATCATCATGTGGAACCGCTGGGCGTTGTTCCTGCTCATCGGGCTGCTGTCGCTCGAATGGTTCCTGCGGAAGTTCAACGGGTTGAGTTGATTTTCGACACGAAGAAGAGCCGCAGATGACGCAGAAGAACGCAGATCAAAACCAAGACTGTTTTTGAACACTGCTTTCTTGCCTTTAATCTGCGTCCTTCTGCGTCCTTCTGCGTCATCTGCGGCTCTTCTTCTTCGGTTTCGCTCTTGGCGTGCGGTGGCATTCGCGATTTCCAGGCATTCCTCAATGACGCATCTACTCGGACAACTGAAGCGCTGGCGGGCCACGGAGCGACTCATCCGGGTCGCGTGGGGCGGCGCGCGGTGCGCCGCCGTCGTCGGCGTCGTCCTCGCGCTGGCGTGCGCGATCGACTGGCTCGCCGACCGCTACCTCGGCTCCGAGACGTGGCGCGCCGTCCTGAAACGGACGTGGGTGTTCGCGCCCGGTCCGGCGCCCACCGCCGAAGAGCGGTGGTTCACCGACCACATGCGGCTCGCACACGGGTTCCACGTGCCGGCCGCCGCGGTCATCGACGACACGCCCATGTGGATGCGCGTCGGCATGACCGGCGGGCAAATCGGCCTCGCGCTCGGCCTCATATACCTGCTGCTCGTGCGCCCGTGGCGCCGCACGCCGCCGGTGGACGAACTCGCGAGCCTCGCGGAAAAAGCCATCCCCGCGTTCGGGCACCGGCTCGTCACCGCGGTGCAACTGAACCGCCCGACCGCGCGCACGCAGGGCATGTCGAAGTTGCTCATCGCGGAGGTCACGCGCGAGGCCGGCGAGCTGGCCGCCCGGCACAACCTGCTCAAACTCGTGGACTACAAGCGCCTCCTGTTCGCCGCGCTGGTCGCCGTGCCGGTGCTGCTCGGCTGGGCCGGCTACGCGCTCGCGAAGCCGGAACTGACCGCCGTGCTGCTGAAGCGCCAGATGCTCCAGAACGTGGAGATCCCGCGAACCATTCAGCTCCAGAACGTTTCGCAGGAGGTGTGGCCGACCGGCGCCGAGGTGGAACTGCGGTACAAGGTGACCGGCACCTACGACAGCGCGGCGACCGGCCGCGTCCGCGTCGAACCGGACGGCCAGCCGGAAGAGAGCTACGACCTCGTGTACGACAGCGATGTCGAGGGCGAACCGGGCGCCGCGTACTTCGTGACCAAGTTGCCCGCGTCGTCGCTCGACTTCAGCTTCACGGCGCGGCTCGGCCACGGGCGCACGCGGCAATCCGGCCGCGTCCGGTTCGAGGGGCCGCCGCAGCTCACCAACGACAGCGACGCGATCACCGCCGAGCAGTGGCTCCCGAAGTTCCTCGGCACGCAACCCAACGGCGCGCCGTTCGTGCGCAAGAACGACGGCTCCACCCGCGGCGAGATCAACGACGCGCTGCCGATGTCGCAGATCGTCGTGGAAGCGCGGTTCAACAAGCCGATCAAACAGGCGCGGTTGATCCCGATCCTGCGCGACGGCGTGCGCGAGAAGGACTTCGCCGGCGCCTTCCAGGAACCCCAAAACCTGTCCGACGACCGCAAGTCGGCGGTGTGGCTGTTCCCGACCACGGACAAGATGATCGCGTACCGGGTCGAACTGACCGACGACCGCGGGTTCGTGAACGCGGTGCCGATCCGGCGCAACGTCCGCATGTTGGACGACAAGCCGCCGGTCGTGACCTTCATGCCGGAATCGACGCGCCACCCGGACCCGGAAGACTACGACGGCCGCCCCGACGCGAAGGTCGCGCACGAGTGGGGCGACCGCATGCCGCTGTCCGAAGGCGGGCGAATCATGGTGATCTACCACGCGCGCTCCGAACAGGGTATCAGCAAGGTGAATATCGCGTATCGCGTCATCCCGAAGGGCGTCGCGCCGGACGCATACCCGAAGGAGTTGCAAGACATTCAGCACCCACGGCAAGACCCAGAGAACAAGCTGTTCTCCCGGTTGACACTTAAGCCAATCACGGCCGACCTGAAGACGGTCAAGGCGTATGTGCCGGATTTGGGGCTGTTCGAGAAGTCGTGGTACATGCTGAGCAAGCAGGACCGGTTCCGCGTGAACATCGAACTCTACCCGTTCCCGTCGCCCGCGCCGGGCACCGAACCGGCCGGTCTGGAGGCCGGCGGCCGGTACATGTTCGAGATCGACGGACTCCTGAAGAAGATCCCGAAAGAGGGCGGCGGGTTTGAAATCGCGAAACTTGAGGTCGGCGACACGGTTCAATTATTCGTGGAGGTGTTCGACAAGAATCCTACGCCCAACCGCGCGCCCGGTTACACGAAGGAGGCCCGCCGCAAGATCGTGGTGACCGGCGAAGAGGCGGTGCAGGCCATCAAGATGCGCGACGAGCAGAACCGACGCCTTCAGGACAAGCTCCGCGACCTCGCCACCGACCAGGCGAACGTGTTCCGACTGCCCACACCGCCGAAGGACGAGAAGAAGCCCAAAGACGAGAAGAAGTAGAGGGTTGGTTTTGTTAGCCGCAAGCCGAAGGCGAGCGCGGCGCACGCTCGCCTTCGGCTTGCGGCTAACAAAACCAACAAGCCCAGCATGAAACGTCCGGGTAACAACCCGAATCTTTTCCGATTGCATTCCGTTTGAGACGATCAGATAATTACGGAATTCACACCGGGGCGCCGCTCTCCGCGCCCCACCCGCCTCAAGGAGGCCCGCCGATGTCCGCCCGCCGAAGCTGGTTCGTGGCCGCGCTGATGCTGGTCGGGACGATGGTCCCGCTGGCGATTTCCAAGGACGTCGATCCCGCCAAGCAGCGGGACGAGCAGAAGAAGATCAAGGCCCGCGTGGACGAGGCGGCCCGCCGCACGTCCTCCACGCTGGACGCCATGATGTTCCAACGGCTCGCCGCCAACGCCGAGCAGAAGATGCTCCGCGGCGTGGCCGACGACCTCCGCGGGCTGAGCGAGACCGAAATCAAGGCGGTCCTCGACCACCTCGAGAAGGCCGTCGCGGTCCCGGCTAACGCCAGCAAGGAGCAGCTCGAAGCCGCCGCGCAGAGCAAGAAGGTCATCGACCAACTCAAGGTCATGCTCGGCCAACTCGACGTGATCAAGAACCTCGACGAGGCCGCCGAACGCCTCGAGCGCGCCGCCGAGAAGCAGATCAAGTTGATCGCGGAAGGTCACACGAACAGCACGCTGCCGACCCGCCGCGGCGTCGTGGTCGATGACCGCGACGAACTCGCCACCGAGCAGGGCGACCTCCGCTTCGAGGTGATCGCGGTGTTCAAGCAGGTCAAGCGCCT
>CANLGS010000133.1 GCA_947490035.1 Gemmataceae bacterium | reverse complement strand
TGCGAGCAGGTCGTTGAGCGTTCGCGACGGCGCGTCGGCGAGCAGTTTGTACACGGCGGGTTCGACGACGGCGAGGTTCCCGGCGCGCGACCGTTCGACGGCCCGCTCGGACGCGAGCGCCAGCACCAGCGACTGCGCCGGTTCGTAGTCGGCCTTCATCTCCAGCGCCCAGCGGGCGTAGCGGAGGCCGTAATACTCTTCCGCCTGACCGACGGGCACGTCGTCGAGGCGGTCGATCTTCAGCACGATGCCGTCCAGGGTGGCGACCCACAACTGCACCTGCGCCGGGCTGCCGTCGGGGTTCTTCTTCGGGGCCATGTAGCGCGCCTTGTGGTCGTAGAACACACGCGCGATCGCGGTGAGTTCCACCTCCGGGCGTTTGGCGTCGGCCTTCGCACCGGGAATCAGTTCGTTAATCAGTTGCTGCGCGAGGTCGTAAAGCGTGGGACTGTCGGCGCGCGGCCGGGAGAGGATGCGCCACAGGTAAGGGGTGAAGTCCGTTTGCGCGGCCGTGAGCAGGTCCAGCGCGTCGCGGCGTTTCGCCAGTTGGGTGAGGACGCCGTACTGCCGGTCGAGGGAGAGGCCGTCGAGCGACGCGACCCACCCCGCCATCGTCGAGCCTTCGAGGAGCGGGATCGTTTCGAGGACGCCGCTGTAGATAGGAGAGTCCTTCCCCGCGGTGCGAAACGCGTCGATCATGAACGGGATCGCGTACTCGCCGGTGCGCTTCAACTCCTGCTGCGCGAACACCTTCTCCTCGTAGGTCTCGCCCAAGTTGCGGACGTACTTGTTCACCCGGTCCGGGGTGAAGAGGAGTTTGGTGTGAACCGCGGTCGCGCGCTTGTTCAGTTCCTCGACGTTGTCGCGAATCTTCTTTTCGACGGCCGGGTCGTCGGAGTACCGGGGCACGGTGCGGAGGAGCGGGAAGACGGTGGTGCCGTACTTCTCTTCGATCTTGAGCAGGTCGGCGTCGGTCGGGTTGCTCTTGAGGAACTCGTCGAGGAAGATGCCCGCGACGTCGAACTTTCCCTCGCTCATCGTGTTGCGGAACTGGAGGTAGATTTCGAGCGGCTTGGCCGGCTGGCCCTTGGGCGGCTGCGCGGCGGTGCGCCCGCCGAGCGTCAGCGAGATCGCCAACGCGAGGGCGAGGAACGAAGCGGTTCTCACCGGGTGTCTCCTCAGTGCGGCCGGACGCGAGTTGGAATTAGCAGATGGAGCTTTCACGCCCACACCTTTCAGACCGAAGAGAAGAGCCGCAGATGACGCAGAACAACGCAGATCAGAACTAAAAGCGTGTTTCAAAGTTCTTCTTCAGCCTGATCCGCGTTGTTCTGCGTCATCTGCGGCTCTTCTCTTAATCTGCAACTATGAAGGTGATTGTGTCAGCGCCGGTCAGGTTAAGCAATCCTCTTCGCACGCGACGAGGTCGGCGAACGTCTCGCGGCGGCGGATCAATCGGTGTGTGCGGCCTGTGACGAGGACTTCGGCCGCCCGGACGCGCGAATTGTAGTTGGAGGCCATCGACATGCCATAGGCGCCGGCCGAGTACACCGCGAGCAGATCGCCCCGCTTCATGGTCGGCAGCGGGCGGTCCTTCGCGAGGTAGTCGCCGCTCTCGCACACCGGCCCGACGACATCCTGTTTGAAACAATTCGCCATCATTCGGAACGGATCGGGGTCGTCGGGATCGCCGTTCACGTCGGGCTTCGCCGGCACGTCGGCGGCCGGGTTCACCGGCCAGACGCGGTGGAACGAGCCGTACAGCGTCGGCCGGATGAGGTCGTTCATCGCCGCGTCCTGAATGATGTAGTGCTTGCCGCCGGTGGACTTGGTGAACACGACGCGGCTCAGGAGGATCGCGCTGTTGCCGACGATGAACCGCCCCGGTTCGAGGATGAGCTGGCAGCCGCTTTCGCGGAGCGCCGGCATGATCGCTTCGGCGAACGCGCTCGCGGGCTTGGCCTCGTCCTTGCGGTAGTTGATGCCGAACCCGCCGCCCATGTTCAGGTACTTGATGTCGTGACCCTGCGCGCGAAACTGCTTGATAAGCGCGACGCCCTTCTCCGCCCCCTGCCGGTACGGTTCGGCTTTCAGAATGGGCGAGCCGAGGTGCATATGCAGCCCGACCACCGCGAGACCCGCGTGCCCGACGACGCCCTTCGCCACATCCACGATGGTCTCGATGTCGAGGCCGAACTTCACGCCCTTCACGCTGGTGTCGGTCTTCACGTGCGTCTTCGGCGGCAGGTCCGGGTTGACGCGAAGTGCGACGTTGGCCTTCACGCCGAGTTTCTGCGCGACGGCGCCGATCGCGTGCAGTTCCTGCTCGCTCTCCACGTCGAAGAGGAACACGCCGTTCTTGAGCGCGAACTCGATCTCGCTATCGGTCTTGCCGACGCCCGCAAACACGATCTTCGAGCCGCTCGGCCCGGCCTTGAGCGCGCGTTGAAACTCGCCCTGCGAGGTGACATCGAAGCCCGACCCGTGCTGGCCCATGAGCCGGCACAGGCTCAGGTTGCCGTTAGCTTTGACGCTGTAGCAGATGACCGGTTTGGCCTCCGCGAACGCGGTCTGCACGTCCGCAAGTTGGCTCAGAAGAGCGGCCTGCGAGTAGATGTAGAGCGGCGTGCCGTACTTCGCGGCGAGTTCGGGAACCGGCACGTCCTCGCAGAACAGCGTGCGGTCGCGGTAGTCGAAGTGGTCCATTGCAAAGCTCGTGGTGAGAACCGGTGGCGGTGATTCTACCGCGGAACCGCCGCGGCGTCCGGCTTCGTGCGTTCCTGGTGCCGCTTCAACACGCGGTCGATCACGAACGGCCCGAACGGCACGATGGACGCGCCCGCGGCCATTGCGACGTGCTTGAACCATAACGCGCCTTGCCCCCAAGCGACGAACGTGATGAGCGCGTAGAGGGCGAACAGCCCGCCATGAATGGAGCCGACGTAGTACACGACCTGCTTGCCGAGCAGCGCGAGTTCGGACCCCGCCGGCGGCCCGTACTTCAGCGGCATCGCGACGAAGAACAACAGCAGCGCCGAAACGCCCTCGACGAGGCCCGCCGCGCGCACGCGGCCCACGGGAGTAGACAGCACAAGAAGCCTCGGAAACGTTGGGATCAGTTCGCAGGAATGACGTACCGGAGCGGCGGGACGAGGAGGCAGACCGTGTTACCGGGTTGATCCACGATGACCGCGAACAGTTTCAGCACGTCGTAACCGAGGACTGACATCTCGAGCGCGCCTTCGACCTGGAACGCGGAGTAGTTCCCTTCGATGACCGCAAGTTGGCCGTCGCTTCGCAGGAACGCGAGGGTCGTCCACACCTGCCAGGTTTCCACGGCGCCGCCGACGCCAAGCAATTGCTTCGGGGCGAGCACGACCGGACGACCGAGTCGGCGCAACACTGCCGGAGAAAGAACCGTTGTGTCGGAACCCGTGTCGATCAGGAACTGGCACTTGATCCACTGCCCGTCGGCCGCTTGAACGACCGCGATCACGACCGGTTGAGGCAACCGCTCGTCGGATTCAAACCATTCACCCTCGATTCGCATGGATTTTCGGCCCCCGGTGTGGTGACAGATACAGGCCGAGATATCCGCCGCTGTTCGGGTGCGCGGCTTCTGCCCGCGCGACGACCTCAATCGGGTCATCGCCGACGAAGAGCTCCTCACCCGCGACGCAGACGAACTTTCCCGTGTGGGCGTCGCGAATCTCCTTCACTCTCGAGTTCCACCACGCGACGTTCTTCTTGAACTCGGCTTGCGCGGCGATGTTGGCCGCCCGTTCCTCGTCCGAAATTACCGGCGTTTGGATGACGAAGGGAGCATCTTTAAGGGCACGGATCATGGTTTTACCTCGCGTAGAGACGGGGTCATCATAACCGCTCCTTCCACTCCCGCAACTGGCGCTCGACTTCCGCCGGGGCCGTCGAGCCGTAGCTCTTGAACGCGTTCAGCGCGTTCGCCACTCCCAGCGATGCTTTCACTTCCGGCGCGGGGAACATCGCGTCGGGCAGGTCCGCGAGCCGGCACTTGCGCTGCTCGCACTCGCGCACCAAATTCCCCACAACCTCGTGCGCCGAACGCATCGGCACGCCGCGCGCGATCAGCGATTCCATGAGCGTGGTCGCGTCGAGGAAACCGGCGTCCAGGCGCGACGCGATCACCTCGCGCCGCAGCTTCGTTTGACGCACCAGCGGCGCCGCGACCGCGAGACAACCGGCCACCGTGTCGAAGGCGTCGAAGATCGCGGTCTTGTCTTCCTGAAGGTCGCGGTTGTACGCCATCGGCAAACCCTTTACCAGCACGAACAGTTGTTGCAGCGCGCCGATCACGCGACCGCTCTTGCCGCGGGTGAGTTCCAGCACGTCCGGGTTCTTCTTGTGCGGCATGATGCTCGACCCCGTGCAGAACGCGTCGGGCAGGTCGAGGAAGTTGAACTCCGTCGTGCTCCAGATCACCCACTCTTCCGCCCAGCCGCTCAAGTGCGTCGCGGTCAGCGCGAGCGAGAACACGAACTCCAGCGCGAAGTCGCGGTCGCTGGAAACGTCGAGACTGTTGCGCGCGACGGAGTCGAAGCCGAGCTTCGCGCGCACGGATTCGCGGTCGATGGGCAGCGACGTGCCAGCCAGCGCCGCGGCGCCCAGGGGCAGCACGTTGAGGCGCGCGCGGCAGTCGCGCAAGCGGTCGCGGTCGCGCTGGAACTTCTCCGTGTAGGCCAGGAAGTAGTGCGCCGCCAGCACCGGCTGTGCTCGCTGCAAGTGCGTGTAACCGGGGATCACCACGCCCGTCTCGCGCTCCGCCGATTCCACGAACGCCTTCTGTAGATCGAGCAGCAAGCCGTCCAACTCGTCGATGGCGTCGCGTGTCCAGAGCTTCAGGTCCGTGACCACTTGGTCGTTGCGGCTTCGGCCCGTGTGCAGCTTGCGCCCGGTATCGCCCAGCTTCGCGATCAGCGCCTTCTCGATGTGCGTGTGGATGTCTTCGAGCGCGATGGTGAACGCCATCTTCCCCGCGTCGATGTCGGCACCGATCTCGTCCAGAGCGGTCACGATCTGTTCCGCTTCGCCCGCGGTGAGCAGACCTACTTCGGCCAACATGCGGGCGTGCGCCTGGCTGCCGATGATGTCGTGCCGGTACAGACGGCGGTCGAAGCTGATCGACTCCGTGAACGCTTCCACGCGCGCATCGGTGCCGCCACTGAACCGCCCGCCCCACGTCTTCTGGCTCATGATTGTTCTTCGTGGCACAGACATTCCTGTCTGTGCGGCCACGCCCCCTCAACTCGCACAGACAGGAATGTCTGTGCCACAAATCCAGGGCAATACAAGAGGTTTAGGATTTCTCCCCGCCGCTGACACTTTCGCCCGCGCCGGAGGGTACACTGTGCGACTTCTTCACTCTGGAGATTCCCCCATGCGATTCCGATGGCTGGCCGCGCTCGCGGTCGCGCTGTTTTCGACCGGTCTGGCCTCCGCACAACCGAAGGCCGTCGAACCGACGATCGAGGTGCGGCTCCGCTCCGTCAACGACCTGGTGGACAAATTCGAGTACGTCGCGGGCCTGGCCGGGAAAGAGGACGTGGTCGGGCAGGTGCGCGAACTCATCAAGGCTCTCAGCGGCGACGGCAAGGGCGTCGAAGGCATCGACCCCAAGAAGCCCATCGGCGCCTACGCGACCCTGGAGAAAGATGTCGCGACCAGCCCGGTCGTGGTCCTCATCCCCGTTGCCGACGAGAAGACGTTCCTCGCGGCGCTGGCGAAATACAACCTCACGCCCGAGAAGGGCGACGACGGCACGCACAAGGTCGCGGTGCCGATCCCCACCCTCGAGCACGTTCACCTGCGGTTCGCCAACGGCTACGTATACGTCTCGCAGAAAGCCAAAGACCTCGATCCCAAACTGCTCCTCCAGCCGAAGGCGTTCTTCGCGAAGGACGACGGCTCGGTCGCGTCGGTGATCGTCCACATCGACCGCATCCCGGCCGACCTGCGGACGTTCGCGTTCGGACAGATCGAACTCGCCGCCAACGACGAGCGCAAGAAGAACGCGGACAACGAAACCGACGCCGAGAAGAAGCTCAAGAACCTCATCTTCGACACGCTCCTGTCCGGCGGGAAAGGCATTTCCGACGACGGCCGGCAACTGACCGTGAAGCTGTTCGCGGACCCCAAGACCGACGACATCACCGCCGAAGTCACGCTCCTCGCGAAGAGCGGTTCGCCCACCGCGAAGAACTTCACCGCCCTCGCGAGCAAGACGAGCGTGCCCGCCGGCATCGTCGCGTCCGCCGACGCCGCGGCCCACGCGAACGTGAAACTCGCCGTGACCGACGGCACCAAGAAGGAGTACGCCGCGGCCATCGACGCGCTGCTCGCGGACCTGCTGAAGAACGCGCAGGACGACCAGAAGGAAGCCGTGAAAGCGTTGATCGCGGCCGTCGGCCCGACGCTCAAGGCCGGCGAACTCGACGCGGCCGTGTCGCTCATCGGCCCGAACTCGAAGGGCCATTACAACCTCGTCGCGGCGCTCGCGGTCAAGGACGGCAAGGCGATCGAGGCGTTCGTCAAGAAGATGGTCGAGGACTACGGCGCGCTCGTCGCGGACTTCGTCGAGTTCAAACTGGACGTGGAGAAGGTCGGCGACTTCAACCTGCACCGGATCGACATCAAGCAGGTGGACGACAAGTTCGAGACGACGTTCGGCACGAAGACGATCTGGCTGGCGACCTCGGACAAGAACATCGCGCTGAGCATCGAACCCGACGGCAAGGCGCTCCGCGCCGGTCTGAAGGCGAAGGCGATCCCGGTCGCGGTGGTGTCCGTCGATGCGGCGGTCGCGAAGTTGCTGCCGCTGTTCAACCCGAACCTGAAGCCGGACGAACTGAAGGCGCTGCTGAAGGACGCCTTCGGCGACGGCGCGACGGCGGGCAAGGACACGGTCGCGTTCAGCGTCACCGGCGGCGACCGGCTGACGGTGAAGTTCGTGGTGAAGGGCAAGGCCATCCGCGCCGGTGCGGTTCTCGATCTGCTGAAGGGGAAGTAAGGCGCCTGGGTTGGCGGGCGCCGCCGGGCGGGGTATCGTGTTGGTGTGGGCCGCGTTCGCCCCACCTCCCCTCTCGGCGGGTCCGTCAATGAGCGAAGACGCGCTCCGCGACTTCTCCGGCGTCGCCCGGCTGTTCCCGCTGCCGAACCTCGTGCTGTTCCCGCACGTGGTTCAGGGTCTGCACGTCTTTGAACCGTGCTACCGGCAGATGACCGCCGACGCGCTCGCGACCGACCGGCTCATCACAATGGCCCTGCTCCGCGCCGACGCGGACGACCCGTCCGACCACCCCGCGATCGAACCGGTCGTGTGCGTCGGGCAGATCGTCTGGCACGAGAAGTTGGACGACGGCAAGTACAACCTGCGGCTGCGCGGGGCGAGCCGCGCCCGCGTCGTCGAAGAACTCGCTTCCACTTCAACCTACCGCCGGGCGCGCGTGGAACTGATCCGCGACACCGCGCCCGCGGACCTGGCGCTGCTGTCGCGGTTGCGGCGCGACCTGGCCGCGGTCGTCCTCCCGCAGTTCGGCGACGACGCGTCCGCGCGGCAGCAACTCACCGAACTGTTCGACGGCGACATGCCGCTGGGCCACGTGTGCGACGTGCTGTCGTACGCGCTGCCGCTGCCGCTGGAGATGAAGCAGTCGCTTCTGGCGGAGGCACAAGCCGACCAGCGCGCGACCGCCATCATCGACACGCTGCGCATCTCGGCCGCCCGCGCCGGGCGCCCGTTCCCGCCGCCGTTCAGTGCGAATTAGTGGGCAGTGGGCAGTGGGCAGTGGGCAGCAAAGAGAGTAAACCAACCCCAACTTTACTCACTGTCTTCTGTTAACTGCCCACTGCCCACTATCCACTGGAGGCTGAAAATGGCCCGCACCGTCACGTTCAAGAGCAAGCCGGTCGAACTGGCCGGCAACGAACTCAAGGTCGGCGACACCGCGCCGGCGTACACCGGCCTGAAGGGGCTGGACGCGGTCACCCTCGCCGACACGCCCGCCAAGGCGCGGCTGTTCAGCGTGGTGCCGTCGCTGGACACCGGCGTGTGTTCCATGCAGACCAAGAAGTTTGAAGAGGGCATCAAGGCGCTGGGCGACAGCGTCGCGTGCTACATCGTCAGCCTCGACCTCCCGTTCGGCCAGAACCGGTTCTGCACGGCCGAGGGCATCACGTCGATGAAGACGGTGTCGGACGTTCACGACCACTCGTTCGGCAAGAACTGGGGCGTGCTGATCGAGAGCGGGCTGCCGCTGAAGCTGCTGACGCGGGCCGTGTTCGTGGTGGACGCGGACGGGAAGGTCACCTACGCCGAGTACGTGCCGGAGGTGACCAACCACCCCAACTACGACGCCGCCATCGACGCGCT
>CANLGS010000132.1 GCA_947490035.1 Gemmataceae bacterium | reverse complement strand
TGCTGATTCTCAGCGGCGACCGGCACCTCGCGGACATCTCCGTCGATACGAAGGCGATCGGCTACCCGCTGTACGACATCACCAGTAGCGGCTTCAACCAGGCGTCGAAGAACTGGCGCGCCCCCGAACCGAACGCGAAGCGCGTCGCGGGGATGCCCTACGGCGACAACTTCGGGTTCATCACCATCGACTGGGCCGGCGACGACCCGCGTATCGGCGTCCAAATCCGCGACGAGGACGGCGACGCGACCTGCGGTTTTAAGGTGCGGCTCAGCACGCTAAAGGGCAGCGGCCCAGTTGTCGCGGTGAAGTTGCCGGACGGCGTCATCTCGCCCGCGGAGGCGATGAAGAAGGTGGGCGAGACGGTGAAGGTGCAGTTCGTGGTTCAGTCGGTGGGCGGCAAGGCGAACCTGTATCTGAACTCGAGCAAGGACTTCCGCGCGAAGGACAACTTCGCGGTGTCGCTGCCGGTGAAGTTGCAAACCGGCCCGTGGGCGAAGGCCGGCGCGGACACGTTCGTGGGCAAGACGATCCGCGCGACCGGCAAGATCGAGATGAACAAGCAAGGCTCGATACAACTGGAGATCGCCGAGGAGAAGGCGCTGGAGATCGTGAAGGAGTAGCTCGTAGCAGTGCTCAGTTTTCAGTGCTCAGTTTTCAGTGAAGACATGACGACTTCGAGGTCGCTGTCCTTGCGAGATGCCGTCACATCTTCACTGAAAACTGAGCACTGAAAACTGAACACTCAACCTACTTGTCGAACTTGATCGTCTTCGTGCCTTCGCCGGCGCCGTAAATCTTCGCGCCCTTGATGTCGGCCGGCGGGTTGTCCCACGTGTGGCTCGCCTTCACCTTCGACAGCGCCTGCGTCACGATGCCGCCGGGGCGCACGGCGGTCAGGTCGTACTCGTAGATGCCGTCCTTCGGTGCTTCCTTCACGTCGCGCAGGATCAGTTTCGCGCCGCTCCAGCCGCCGGTCGGCACCTGGCCGGTGGCGTTCACGGTCAGCTTCTTCTTGTCCTTGTCGAACTCGTAGCTCGCGTCGATGATCGTCTTCAGCACCTCTCCCTTCTTCTCTTCCTTTTTCTCGTCGGGCTTCTTGTCTTGTGCGAAGGCGGTGAGCGTGATGGCGAAGGCAGTGACCGCGAACGCGGCGGCACGAACGAAACGCAACATGGGAGTAGCCTCGGAGGTGGAGTCCCGGCAGACGCGCCGGGCTGGAGACATGATACGACCGCGACCAGTGACAGAGCGTAACTACTCCGCCGGCGGCTGTTCGGGCGGAAGGCCGCCCTGTTCGCCCTGTTCGTGCATACGCTTCTTGTGCTTGATCGCGTCCTTCGCGCTGGGTCCGCCGCGGTGTCGGCGGTCGCCGTCGCTGTGCCGGAACGCGCCCGTCTTCGGGTCCGCGTACTTGCCCTTGTTGGCCTTCTTCGGCTTCTTGTCGCTCGTCATGTGCTGGCTCGTTGTGTGAAAAATGCGATAAGAGCCGCAGATGACGCAGAGGGACGCAGATCAAGACAAAGAGAGTTCTTAAAACAGTTTGCTGCCTTTAATCTGCGTCCTTCTGCGTCATCTGCGGTTCTTTCTCTTGTCAGTTGCCTGGACACGCGAGCGCGGCGTGAGGTTCACCAGTGCATCACATACCCGCCGTCCACGTTGACCGTTTGGCCGGTGACGTTCGCGGCGCGGTCACTTGCCAGGAACACCGCCATCGCCGCGATGTCCTCCGGCGTCTGCCACCGGTTCAGCGGCACGATCTTCGCGATCTTCTCCGCCGCCCACGCCTCATAATCCGTGCGCAGTTCGGGCGGTTGGCGGTCGGCCCACGACTGCCACACGGACCGGTTCAGCGGCGTCTTGATCATCCCCGGATTCAGGCTGTTCACGCGCACCCCGAACGGGGCCAGGTCTTTCGCGGCACACTGCGCGAAGTTGATTAGTCCCGCCTTCGACGCGCTGTACGGCGGGTCGGTCTGCGAACCGATCTGGCCCGCGACCGACGCGAGGAACAGCATCGTGCCGCGGCGCCGCTCCGCGAGCTTCGGCGCGAACGCGTGCGCCACGGTCGCGGCCCCGATGAGGTTCACTTGAAGCACGCGCATCCAGTCTGCCGGAGCGAGTTGCCAGAACGGGAAGCCGAACTTGCCGGACCCGATGCCGACCGCGAACACGACGTGCTCCACCGCACCGAACTGCGCCCACGTCTCCGAGGTCGCGGCTCGCACCGCGGCGTCGTCGGTGACATCGACTTGCCAGCCGGTGCCGCCGAGTTCGGCCGCGGCGGTGTGAACGTCCGGCGACACGTCCCACACGCCCACGCGACAGCCTTCTTCCGCGAAGGTGGAGGCGATGGCGCGGCCCAGCCCGCGGGCGCCGCCGATCACGATCGCGACGTTATCCTTCAATCCCAGATTCACGGCGAGTCCTCGTGCGGGTACATTGGAACCGGCGTCGGCTGTTTGACGCTACGCCAGCGGGTTGTCAAATGGCAATCACGGAATGACTCAGAATGCCAGAATGCCAGAATGCCACTTTCTCGGTTGGCCGCCTGGGTCATTCCCGACGTTCTCGGATCGTCTTTCGGTCACCTCGGAGCATACGCAAATGCCGCCCGCGCCCAAGCCCGCGATTCCGAACCCGGCGGCCGTGCTGCCGGGCGAAGCCGACATCCTCGCGGCGGTGATATCGGACCTGTCCGACGACACCGCGAAGCTGGTCTACGCGGACTGGCTCCAAGACCGCGACGACCCGCGCGGCCCGCTGTTGCGGAACTTCGTGACCGCGTTCCGCGCCGGGAAGAAGCTGCCCGCGGTGAAGGCGTCGCCGTGGCGCGATCTGGTCGGCGTCACGCTGATGGCAAAGGTTCGCGGTACGGTGCTTGAGGCGAAGGCCGATCAGTTACTCGCGTTGGCGAAACCGGCGCTGACGTTCAAGCCCGTGAAGGCGTCCGAAAAGTCACTCGCGGTTGGCGCGAGCAAGTTCGGCGGCCAACCGGACCTGCCGCTCAAAACGAAGTGGCCCGCGTGGCAAAAGGAACCGCTCGCGTTCTTGGCTCAATTCAACCTCGCGGAGTTGCAACCCAGCCCCGTGGCCGGCGAACTGCCCGCTATCGGCGTACTGTCCGCGTTCTGCCTCTACACCGGCGACGGTGACGACGACTTCCCGGACGACAGTTGGCGGCTGTTCTACTTCCCGGACCCGACGAAACTCGTTCGCCACGAACTCGACGCTGAACTGGAGGACGAATCGCAGTTCCCATCGTGTCGGGTGGAGTACGCGGAAACGCTGACCCTGCCGGATCGTGACTCGCCCTGGGAGCACGAGTTGAAAGCGATCGGGAACACGGATGTGGATAGTGAATACATGTCCCTTTACTACAACATGTGCCCCGGCGACCACATCCTCGGCTACCCGTTCCCAATTCAGTGGGACATTCTCGGCAACAAGACTGTGCGGCACCTGCTGACAATTTGCGGGAACGACGAGACAGGCTGGGAATTCGCCGACGGCGGGGCGCTCTATTTCACCCTGAAGGAAGCCGACTTGCTGGCGGGCCGCTTCGACCGCGTGAAGATGATTATAGACTGCGCGTGAGGCACGGTCACAACACGAGCATAGCGTCGCCGTAGCTGAAGAATCGGTACTCGCGCGCGACGGCTTCGGCGTAGGCGCGCTGCAACAACTCGCCGCCCGCAAGCGCCCCGACAAGCAGCAGGAGTGTGGTTCGCGGCAGGTGGAAGTTGGTCACCAGCGCATCGACCGCGCGGAACGCAAACGGCTCGTGAATGAAGAGGTTGGTTTCGCCGCAGAAGGGTCGCATTTCTCCCTCTCCCCTTGCGGGAGAGGGTGGCGGCGCTTCGCCGACGGGTGAGGGGTGAGACTCCACGCGCGTTGAAGCTTTACCCCTCACCCGGCTCGAAGACTCGCCACCCTCTCCCGCAAGGGGAGAGGGAAAGGCAGCAGATTCGAGCGTGCGGGTTGTCGTCGTGCCGACCGCGACCACGCGACCGCCCTTCGCCTTTGTCGCGTGGATTGCATCCACGGTTGGTTGCGTCACCTCACACCATTCGCGGTGAATGACGTGCTTCGTCGGGTCGGCTTCCTTCACCGGCGCGAACGTGCCAAGCCCGACGTGAAGCGTGACGCGAGCCGTGCCGATGCCGCGCGCCGCGAGTCTCTCGAACACGGCCGGCGTGAAGTGCAACCCGGCCGTCGGCGCCGCGACCGAACCGACCGCGTTCGCGTACACGGTCTGGTAGCGCTCGCGGTCGGAGGCTTCCTCCCGCCCCTTGCGGATGTACGGCGGCAGCGGGATGTGCCCGTAGCGAGCGAGCAACTCCGGCGGCGTGCCGGCTCCTTCCGGTTGCATCAGCCAGTGCCGGTCGGTCGTGCGCCCGCGAAGCGTCAGACGTAGGTTCGTGTCGGTGACGAACGCGGTGCCGAGTTCGGGGTAGCCGCGGGTCTGCGCGAGCATCTCCCACAACCCGCCTTCGGCCGCGCGCAGGAACAAGCCTTCCCACTTCCCGCCGGTGGCTTCGCGCCGGCCCACCACGCGCGCCGGAAGCACTCGCGTGTCGTTCAGCACGACGAGATCGCCGGGCGCGAGCAGGTCGGGCAGGTCGCGGAAGGTGTGGTGTTCGAGCGCGCCTGTGTCGCGCCGCACGACGAGCAGCCGGGCGGCGTCGCGCTCGGCCGCCGGGTGCTGCGCGATCAGGTGTTCCGGCAGGTGGTAGTCGAAGAAGGGCATGGGTGACTTGGCGAGCGGGGGGCGTAAGCCCCCTGTTGGAAGCACAACTCAAATCGCAAAGAGAAGAAACAGGGGGCTTACGCCCCCCGCTCGCCTCGCGCTATTTGAAGTTCTTCAGCCACTCGTCCAAGTCCTTCTTGTGCTTCTCGACGGTCTTCGCCGGGCCGAGCAGCGTCAGCGAGTACACCGCGTCCTTGCCCTCGAAGATGACGTAAATCTGCCGGTAGTTCTCGACCTTCGTGATCTTCGCGTTCGGGTCGAACGGCGGGAACTTCTTCAGCAGCGTGCCGGTGATGTCCTGGTACGTCGCCTCGTCCTTGCCGACCTTGACCTTGGACGTGGTCGGCTTCTTGTCGGCGGGCAGCTCGAACTTCTTCACCTGGCGTTCGAGGTTGGCGTCGACGGTGCCGCCGCCGGGCGAGGCGAACAGGGCCAGCTCCGCGTCTTCCGCGTCGCCCTTCTCCTTCGCCAACTTGAACTGCGCCAGCCGCATCTTGTTCGACGGCGTCTCTTCCTTCCACCCGGCCGGCGTGGTGGACTTCAGCCCGCCCCACTCGACCGCGACGCCCTTGTCCTCGGCGCTCGCGCCGACCGCGACCACCGCGGCCAGCACGGAAGCGAACAGCATACGCATGGAAATGCCCTCGGAAGGAACACAGGTTCCGGTACCGGGGACATTCTACGCGCGGAGGCGCCGCGGGCACGGTTCAATCTCGGCCGGGCGCGGTGAACTCGTCCGGCCCGGCCGCGCCGCCCGGTTGGGCCGGTCGCGGGTCGAGCAGCGCGTCGGTGTCGATCACCTCGACCACCTGCGCCAGCACGACCGATTCCGCGGGCGCGGTCGCGACCGGCTCTTGCGCCGGGTTCGGCTTCGCGAAGAACGCGAAGTGAACCGCCGCGTAGCCCAACACCGTGCCCAGCACGCTAATCACGATCAGCTTCCGCATGGCCGCTCCTCGCGTTAAAGAGAAGCGGCGAGATAGCGACGCGCGGAAGGCGGGGCAAGATCAACCGAGAACCGGTTGCCGCTCCGCGATGCGGAGTCGCGTCAGCCACGACGCGAGGAACGCCGCTCGCTCGCGGGCCACGTCTTCGGCTTCTTCAGAGGTGACGCGAACGAACCGCACGCGGTCGCCGGGCCGGAGTTGCGCGAGCCGGTCGAGGTCGGCGCGGATGACGTGCGCGACTTTCGGGTAGCCGCCGATGGTCTGGCCGTCCGCGCCCAAGACGATGGGCAACCCGTCGTTGGCGACCTGCACCGCACCGGGCGCGACCGCTTCCGAGACGAGTTCGCCCGGCGTGCGCGCGAGCGGCGTGCCCTTCAGCCGAAGGCCCATGCGGTTGCTCGCGGGCGAGACGATGTACTCCTGCGCGAAGAACGAGTCGTCGGTGAACCAGTCGCGCTGCGGCCCACCGAGGGTGCGAAGTGTGCAGCCGCTCGCGGCTTCGCAAAATGGCAACCTGCGCGCCTCGGTGCGGCTCGCCGCGCACGCGAGCGTGTCGCCGGCGCGAATCGCTTCGAGCGCCGAGCGGCTGCCCAGCACTTCCGGCGCGTCGAAGCCGCCCGCGACGCACAGGTACGCCCGCGCGCCGACCTGCGTTCCACCCACGCGAAGTACGTCGCCAGATTGAAGCGTGAACGTGACGCCCGTCGCGACCGCGTTTCCGTTCACGCTACTCTGGAATGGCGCGCCGAAGATCACGCACGCGGCCTGGTGGAGTGCTTCGACGGTCGGCCCCGCGAACGCGGCTTCGAGCGCGACCGCGTGCGGTGCGTTCCCCACGAGCGCGTTGCCGAGCGCGAGCGCGGCGCGGTCGGCAGCGCCGCCGACCGGCACGCCGAGCGCCCGCGAGCGCTCGCGGCCGAAGTCAACGAGGAGGGACTGCAACCCGGCTTCGCGAACGAGCAGGCTCATAGTCTGTGGAGCGCGGGCGTCCCGCCCGCAAAGGCATCGCAAATCGGAAACCAAGCGGGCAACGCAAAGCGCCCTCGTGTGTTGTAGCCGAGGCGGGCGGGACGCCCGCGCTCCACCGAAGGAAAGTCTACGCGAACGCCTTCAGCGTGAACCCCCGCGCGAGCAGCGCGGCGCGAACGGCCTTCGTGAACGCGACCGCGTCCGGGTTGTCGCCGTGAACGCAGATCGTCCGCACGCCCTTGTCGCGCACCAGCCACTCGACTTGGTTCACGGCTTCGTCGGGGTCGTGAACGAACGCGCCCGGTTCGGTGCGCGGCACGAGCGACCCGTCCGGCCGGTACCGCCGGTCCGCGAACCCTTCGGGGATGAACTGTAGCCCTCGCGCTTGTGTAGCGGCTTCGAGTGCGGAACCGGGTAGGCCCATGACCGGAAGACCGCCGCAGTACCCGTATGCGGCACCTGCCACGGATTCGGCCACGGTCATCTCTCGACACGCTTGGTTGTAAAGCGCGCCGTGCGCCTTGAGGTAGCGCATTTCCATGTTCCGACCACTCACAAGCGCGAGCATTGCGCCGAGTTGATACGTCAGCAGATCGAAGATGTCTTGAGCCGAGAGATTCCGTTCCACGCGGCCGAAATTCGCTCGGTCGTCGTACCCCGGATGCGCGCCGACCGTGACGCCACGCGACTGCGCGAGTTCCAGCGTGCGCGCCATCTCACTCGGCCCGCCGGCGTGCAGCCCGCAGCACACGTTCGCGCTCGTAATCAGCGGCATCAACTCGGCGTCGAAGCCGGCGCCTTCGCCGAGGTCCGCGTTCAGGTCGATTTCCATCGCGCTCCCCTTCCCAATAATTGCCGGGCGACGAGCAGGTGCGCGGTGCTGCTGATCGGGAGGAATTCGGCGAGACCTTGAATAATGCCCAGTAATGCGGCTTCCCAGATGGGCATTCCTTCTCCCCAGTCGGTATGATAGTTCTGACGCCCTTACCCGGAACTTTCCATGCGCGCGACCCGCCTCATCGTTCTAGCGATCAGCGTCGCCGCGGGCTTGCTGCTCGCCCCGTCGATTGCCGGCGCGCACGACATGAACGCGACCGTCAAAGTGGGTGCGGATTCGGTGCGCGTGGAGGTGTTCTTTGAAGAGGACATCCCGGCCGAGTTCGCGAAGGTGAGCGTGACCGACGCGACCGGCACGGAGGTCGCCGCGGGTACCGCCGACGAACGCGGCGTGTGGACGTTCCCCACCCCCATCCCAGGCCAATACACGCTCAGCGCGACGTGCATCGGGCACGCCGCGCCGGTGTCGTTCACAGTGGCCGCGGCCGAGGCGCCGCCCGTCGTGTACACCGGCGACCGGCTGAACAAGACGGTGGGCCTGACCGCCGGCGCGGGCGGGTTGCTCGGCGTGTCCGCGCTGGTCTGGCTGTTGCGCCGCCGGCGCGGGTAGACTTCGCCCGTCCGTTCTGGAGCGACACCATGCCACCAGAAGACCCCAATCTCGCTGATACGCGGGACGAGCGAACCGTTGCGTCCGACGCCGAGTCGCTGATCGGCCACCTCAAGCACGCCGCCGCGAGCGCGCCGCCGTCGGCCGCGCCCGTGTCGGAGCAACTCCCCGATGTTACTGCTTTGCACGACTCATTTTCTCTGGTGGGTTGAAGGGTGGTCTTTGTGTTGTTGCTTGGCTTGTTGGAGGAGTTTGTGAACTGAGGTGTGTGCCCCGGACTGTTTTGCTTTCGCTTGGACGGGTCGACGCTTCTTGTTCAC
>CANLGS010000131.1 GCA_947490035.1 Gemmataceae bacterium | reverse complement strand
GGTGAACAAGAAGCGTCGACCCGTCCAAGCGAAAGCAAAACAGTCCGGGGCACACACCTCAGTTCACAAACTCCTCCAACAAGCCAAGCAACAACACAAAGACCACCCTTCAACCCACCAGAGAAAATGAGTCGTGCAAAGCAGTAGGACGGGCCATGCCAATCGAGTTCGTAACCGGCGACGTGTTCGTGAACCGCGTGCAGGCGGAATCGCTCGCGCACGGGTGCAACTGCGCAGGGTCGATGGGCGCGGGCATCGCGGTCGGATTTAAAGATCGCTACCCCGTGATGTTCGAGGAGTTCAAACGCCGCTGCAAAGCCAAGCCCCCGGAGTTCGCGCTCGGTGACGTGTTCCTGTGGCGCGAAGAGGGCAAGCCGTCGGTGTTCAACCTTGGCACGCAGCTGCGCCCCGGTCGCGGGGCCACCTACCCCGTGGTGGAAGCCGCGTTGAAGTCGCTGCGGGTCGCGGCCGACGGAGCCGGGATTCGCTCAATCGCGATGCCGCGAATCGCGGCCGGTTACGGCGGGTTGTCGTGGAAGAAGGTTCGCGCGCTGATCGAGGTCGCGTTCGCGGACTGGCCTGGTATGCTGTACGTTTACGACGAGTTCAAAGCGGGCGAATGAGGTTGCTTATCCCAATCGTAAGAGCCGCAAGAGCGCGCCGGGGTCGTAGATACAATACGCGCCGATGATCACTCCCAACGCGCCCGCGCCGAGGACCGCGCTGACTCCTTTCGGTGTAGGTCGGGCCGGCTTCGCGGGCCACGAGAAGCTCTCGACCGCGAGCGGGTAGAACATTCCGACGATACCACCGAGAAGCATTGGGAAGCCGAACAGGAAAAGGATCGGGTAATACCTGGATCGGTTTGGTTCGGTGAGATGAAGGACATTGATGACGAGAAAAAACGACCCCAACGCAGCAGAGTTTCGCGACGCCCGCCGACCCCGCGTAGCGGTCGGTTGCTCAGGGGAAGGCGGGTCTTCTTTGGGGTTAGAGTTTGTCGATTCGGGGACGGGCTCAAGCGGGTCAGGGGCGTTCATCTGCTCACTCGAACTGAAGGTGACGCGGAGGGGGTGCCCAATGCCGCGTTAGCATATTTCTGCTGCGACAAATGCACAACTCGTGATTCAATCATTCCGGTTAAGAACATCGCGTCCGCTTCCCCGCGTACCCTCTGCGCTTTAGAATGGCAGCTATGTCTGCAACGCTACCGGTTCTTGATTCCGATGCGAAGCCTCCGGTCGCTGACGCTCCCGGCTCGCCTGTGAAGCCCGGCATTCTCGACGTGCCGGCCGACACGCTGCGCGCGTGGCTCGCCGAACGCGGGCAGCCGCCGATGCGCGTGAGCCAGATTCGCAAGCAAATCCTCGCGAGCCGGGCCACCACGTTTGAAGCCATGTCCGATCTGCCCAAACCGTTGCGGGCGGAACTCGCGGACGCGTTCAGCGTGTTCTCGATGCGCGTCGAGAAACACCTGTTCGCCAAAGACGACACGCACAAACTCGTGCTGCGCCTCGGCGACGACCGCATGATCGAAGCGGTTCTCATTCAAGACGACGGCCGCGCCACCGCGTGCATCAGCACGCAGGTCGGCTGCGGGATGGGCTGCGTGTTCTGCGCCAGCGGGCTGAACGGCGTCGTGCGGAACCTCACCACCGGCGAGATGCTCGAACAACTCGTCCTGATGCGGAACCTCACCGACGCGAACAGCACGAACCCCGACCGCGCGCCGCGGCTCACGAACGTCGTCGTGATGGGCATGGGCGAACCGCTCGCGAACCTCGAAAACCTGCTCGACGCGCTCGCCGTCGCGGGCGACAAGAACGGCCTCGGCATCGGGGCGCGGCACGTCACCATTTCCACCGTCGGGCTGCCCGCGAAGATTCGCAAGCTCGCGGAAAGCGGCAAGCAGTACAGCCTCGCGGTGTCGCTGCACGCGCCCAACGACGAGCTGCGCACGCGCATCGTCCCGACCAACGACAAGACCGGTCTCGACGCGATCCTCGCCGCCGCCGACGAGTTCTATGAGAAAACCGGCCGCCAAGTGACCTACGAATATGTTGTCCTCGGTGGGCTGAACGACCAGCCGGCGCACGCGCGACAACTCGCGGGGCTGCTGACCGGCCGCAAGGCGCACGTGAACCTGATCCCGTGGAACGACGTGCAGGGGCTGCCGTACCGGCGGCCCCATGACACCGACCTCCAGAACCTCATCGACACGCTCCGCAAGAACGGCGTGAGCGTGAAGGTGCGCAAGCGCAAGGGGTCCGAGATCGACGCCGCGTGCGGTCAGTTGCGCCGCCGCGCGGAGCAAGAGGACAGAGGACAGAGAAGACAGAGGAGCCGCAGATAACGCAGAGAACGCAGATAAAGACAGAAGAGTAAAGAGTGTTTTGAAGAATTCCGTTCTTGGTTTTAATCTGCGTTCTTCTGCGTTATCTGCGGCTCTTCTGTCTTCACTCTTCTGACCGCTGCCTTCAATCTTCTGGTTACGCGGAGTCGCCGTGTCGATCGGTCACACCAGCTCGCAGATGGCGCTCCGCGACCCGGACATCCGGCTTATGCTCCGGGTCCGGGACGACGACGCCGCCGCGTTCGGCGAACTGGTCGAGCGGTTCCAGCACCGCCTCGTCGCCGTCATGCACCACCTCGTCGGCAGCGCGGACGAAGCCGAAGACCTCGCGCAAGAAGTGTTCCTGCGGGTCTATCGCACGCGCAAGAAGTACACGCCGAAGGCCAAGTTCTCCACCTGGCTGTTCACCATCGCCAACAACCTCGCGCTGAACTCGCTGCGCGACCGGAAGCGCCGGCCGGTGCTACCGTTGGAAGTGCGAGACTCCGGGCCGCTCGGCACGCGGCCGACGGAGAGCCTCGCGCCCACACGCGACAACCCGCCCGCGCACAACCTCCAGCAGCAGGAACTCGCGGATATCATCCGCACCGCGCTCGACGGGCTGAACGAGCGGCAGCGCATGGCGATCGTGCTGAACAAGTTCGAGGACATGAACTACGCGGACATCGCGGACGTGATGGGGCTGAGCACGAAAGCGGTAAAATCGCTGCTGAGCCGCGCCCGGAGCAAGCTGCGCGATGCGCTTCAGGATTACATCTACATGGACGGCGAGGCGCCGCCGGGCGAGGATGTTTGCACCGAGACCGATTCCGGGGACGCGGGCGCGGAACCGATCTGACGAGCGGGGGGCGAGATGTCCAGCGAGAACACCGAGTTTGAAGACGGCCCGCCGCCCGACCCGTTCGAGGCGGAGTTGGTCGCGTACCTCGACGGCGAAGTCGACGTGGTCGCCGCGCGCAAGGTCGAGGCGAGGCTCGCCAACGACCCGGAGGCCCGCGCCCGCGCGGACGCGCTGAAGAAGTCGTTCGACATGCTCGACTACCTGCCCAAGCCCGAGCCGTCGCCGAGTTTCACCACGCGCACGCTCGATCTGGTCCCCGCGATCAAGGCCGCGACCGCCTCCGGTTCAGCGCCGGTGCGCCCCGCCGTGCCGCGGGCCGCGAAGCCCGCCCCCGCGCCCACCCCTTCAACTTCGATGCCGGTCGCGATCCTCGATGAGGAGCCGCCGCGACCGCCCCGGCGTGGGCGCCCGCTGCTGCGCGCCGCCGGCGTGTGCGTGGCCGTCGCGGTGTTCGCGGTGGTGGGGTACTTCGCGACCGCCGCGGCCCGTCCGTTCCTGTTCCACATACGGGACAAGGAACACGACGAGGGGAAGGTCGAGGTAGATGCGCGGGTGATCGAACACCTACCGCTGTTCGCGGTGGCCGACGACATCTCGTTCGTGCAGGAGTTGGCGGAGCCGAAGCTGTTCGGCGACGAACCGGCGGTCGCCTACGACACGAACCTCAAGATTCCGCACGGCGACGCGGCCGACAAGTCCAGCGGCAAGCACACCGAGGGGCTGACGAAGGCGTTCCGAATGCTGCCGTCGGCACGCCAAGCAGAAATCGTCAAACTCGACCACGACCTGTACGCGAAGGAGCCGCGCGAACGCGACCGGCTGTTCCGCGCGCTGGAAGTCTACGCCTTGTGGCTGGAGCGCCTGCCGGACGCCGAGCGCCGCGGGGTGCTCGCGGCGGCCACGCCCGCACTGCGGCTGGGCATCATTCACAGCCTGCGTGAGCAGCAGTGGATGGACGCGCTGCCGCCACCGTTGCGGCAGAAGGTCGCGGCGCTCACCAACCCCAAGGAGAAGGCCGAACTCATTCAACAGTGGAAGGACGACGAGGCGGTGCGGCGCGAGCGGCTGGCGTTCGTTCGCCAGCACGCGGAAGCGTTCGCCGCGAACAAGTCGCCGTGGCCGTTCGACACCGACGCCGGCCGCAAGGAGGTGATCGAGTTCGCCCGCGCCACGTTCCGGATCGACGACAACAAACACGGCCGGCTGTCGGCGGAGGAACACGCCGAGTACAAGCGAACGCTCGCGGCGGCCGAACGCGACGGGACGTGGGTGTGGTACGGGCTGACGGTGTACGAGCTGAACCGGGCGCACCCGTACCTGCCCGAACCGGCCGAGCCGAAGCTGATGATCGCCGAGACGACCGACCTGCCGCCCGACGCGGTGGCCCGGCTGGTTGCCAAGAAAGTCGTGATGCCGGCACGCCTGCGGGCGCTGGGCGGGCGGTGGCCGGAGTTCGCCCTGGAGGCGCAACGGGAACTGGCCCTCACCAAGATCAACCCGATGCCGCAACTCGGCCCGGCCCGCCTGACCGACTTCAAGGAGCCGGTGCGCGCCTGCGCGAAGGAACTGTTCCCCAAGATGACATCCGACGAGAAGGCCGCGCTGGCGCGCCTCGAAGGGAAGTGGCCGGAGTACCCGCGCGAGTTCGTGAAGTACGCGGCCAAATACGACCTGCCCGTTCCGGGCGTCTCGCTCCCCGGTCCGCCGAAGAAGTGGGACGCGACCTACGGCGCCCGCGGCACACGCCCCACCAACTGACCCGGCATATCACATGGGCGAATCGTGGGTGGTCTGGGCGCTGCTCTCGGCGGTGTTCGCGGCGGCAACGGCCGTTCTCGCGAAGGCCGGGTCCGACGGTATCGACCCGGACCTCGCCACGCTCATCCGCACAGTGGTCGTCCTCGTCTGCCTGCTCGCCCTCGTCACCGCGACCGGTAAGTGGACCGGCTCCGAACCGCTGTCGCGGCGCACGGTGTTGCTGCTGGTGTTGTCCGGGGTCGCGACCGGCGCGTCGTGGCTGTGCTACTTCCGCGCGCTAAAGGCCGGTGAGGTGTCGAAGGTCGCGCCGGTGGACAAGCTGAGCGTGGTGCTGGTCGCGGTGTTCGCGGTGGTGTTCCTGCGCGAGCGGCTGAACGTCCGCGAGTGGCTCGGCGTCGGGCTGGTCGCCGCCGGTGTGGTGGTGCTGGCGCTGAAGCGGTGAGGGTTTTCTCCGCGGAGCGCGGGCGTCCCGCCCGCCGCTGTCCAAGTCGAATCACTTCGGGTTCATCTGTCGCGACCCGAATCGCGAAGAGCGGGCGGGACGCCCGCGCTCCGCGGAGAAAAACCATCACGCGACCGGGTTGCGCAGCGTGCCGATGCCGGCGATGGTGATGCTCACGTCGTCGCCGGACGCGAGCGTGAAGTCGTCCGGCGGCACGATCCCGGTGCCGGTCAACAGCATCGCCCCGTGCGGGAACTCGTTCTCCTTGAACAGCCACTCCGACAGGCTCTCCACGGTCCGCGCCATCTGCGCGAGCGTCGTGGTTCCCTCGAACGCGACCTTGTTCGCGCGGCGGATCAGCAGCTTGATTTCCACAACCGGCAGTTCCGGCATGTGGCTGACGGGCGTGACCAGCGGCCCGATCGCGCACGAGCCTTTGTAGATTTTCGCCTGCGGCAGGTAGAGCGGGTTCTCGCCCTCGATGTCGCGCGAACTCATGTCGTTGCCAATTGTGTACCCGACGATCTTGCCCGCGGGTGAGATCACGAGGGTGAGTTCCGGTTCGGGCACGCTCCAGGTGGCGTCGGCGCGGATGCGCACCGGCGCACCGGGGTGAACGACGCGCGCCGGCGTCGCCTTGAGGAACAACTCCGGGCGCGGCGCGGTGTAAACCTTGTCGTAGAACTGCGCCGCACCGACGGATTCCTCTTCGCGCGCGATCTTGCTCCGCTTGTAGGTGACGCCCGCGGCCCACACTTCCTGCTTGTCGATGGGCGCGCGGAACACGACGCCGTCGATCCGGTCGGCGGTGGCCAGCATGTCCGTGAGGTCGGCCGCGGTCTTGACCGGGTCCGGCGTGTTGAGCAGGTCCGCGAGCGTCTTGACGGCGGGGTTGCGCTCCATGTCCAGCGGCACGGCCAACCCGCGATCGACCATCACGACGGTGTCCCGGTCGCCGCGCCGTATCTTGCCGAATTGCATGGACGCACCCTGCGAGGAAGAGAAGTCGTGTTGTCGTTGTATGTGTGGGTCAGGCTTTGCCGAGAAGCAGATCAACGACCCAACACCCGCGAACGTGCGGTTGGTTCGCGTCGCGGCAGTGGTTGAGGATATCGTCGGAGTCGCAACCGGCGTCTTGCAGCGCGTCCGCGAGGATCGGCATCGCACTGAAGTCGCGCGACGCGTACATCCCGCGTGCGAGTGACATCGCGGTGTCAGTTCGCCAGTCGGCGGGGAAAGTGTTGTGATTGAAGGGGCCGAAGATGTCACGAAACAGATCCGCCTGGGTGCGCCGTTCCGCCCATTCCGCGTGCAATTCGCTGCCGACAGCGGCTTGCCCGTAGGCGTTCGCGCAGTCGTTGAGGAGTTGGTTAAGCGAGTCGTCGTCAAGGTCTGAATTGGTCGCGTGGGGAATCGCGTCAGCCGCCTCGCGCATCACGTAGTACCAAGCCGCATCTTCCTCGTGTTCGCGAACAGCACGCGCCGCGTCTTCGGCCAGGCGTGATGCGGCCAAGATCGCCTCCGGTTCGCGGTCGTCATCGGCGAACGCTTCGGCCATCGCGAGCGCGTCAGCGCTACGCGGATCGGTCAGGTAGCGGCTTACCCGGCGGGCACACGCGCAGGCAAAGAGCCTCCGCTTGCGCTCGCTGACCTCTTCCCCTCCGTTGATCCGGGCAGCCTCGTCCGCGATCAACGCAGAGGCATCGCTGCACGCGAGCCACTCATCCTCATCCACGGCATCACTCCAGAATCTGCTTCACGGGTTCGCCGCGGCAGATCGCGAGCGGGCGGCCGAGACCGTCGTGTATCTCCGTGTCGCGCGGAATGCCCAGACAGTGGTAGATCGTCGCGTGCAGGTCTTGCGGCAGCACGCGCCCGTCCTTCGGGTACGCCGCGAGCTTGTCGCTCGACCCGTGGACCGCGCCGCCTTTCACCCCGCCGCCCGCCAGCGCGACCGAGAAGCACGGACCCCAGTGGTCGCGACCGGCCGCGCCGTTGATCTTCGGCGTGCGCCCGAACTCCGCCATCCACACCACCAGCGTGTCGTCGAGCATCCCGCGGTCGCTCAGGTCTTCGAGCAGCGCCGTGTACGCCGTGTCGAGGATCGGCATCAGCTTCCGCACGCCCTCGGTGTTCTTGCTGTGCGTGTCCCAGTGGCCGGTGTTCGGCGCGCCCGGCACGCGAGTCCAGTTCACGCGGATCAGTGGCACGCCGGCTTCGACCATGCGCCGAGCGAGCAAGCACGACTGCCCGAACCGCGACCGGCCGTAGCGGTCGCGCGTCTGCACGCTCTCGGAGTCGAGGTCGAACGCGCGGCGCGCGGCCGGGGAGGTTATCATCTCGAACGCGCGGTTGGTGTGGGTGCCTGCTCCCTCGCTCGTTCCACCCGCTCCCTCACGGTCGCGGTTCACCGTGTTCAGCGCTTGGAGCAAGCTTTTGCGCTGACCGAATCGCGCGGAAGTCACGTCGTCGGGGAGCGCGAGGCCGGGCACCTCGAACTTGCCCAACTCCGGCGCGCAGTTGATGAGCCACGGGTCGAACCCGCGACCGAGGAACCCCGCGTCCTGACCAGGCCACGTCAGGTTGCCGTCGTTCGCGCTTTGCTCCGGCAGCGTGACCGCCGCGGGCAGCGTGCAGTGCGGTTGTAGCACCTTTCGGACGATGGCGCCCATGCTGGGCCAGTCGTTCGGCGCGCCCGGCTTCGCGTTCTCCACCTGCATCGGCTGGTGTGCCTGACCGGTGGTCATGAAGTAGCCCGATGCGCTGTGGGCGTTGTCGTTGGTCTGGCACGCGCGCAGGATCGCGATCTTCTCCGTGAGTCGGCTCGTCTTCACCATCGTCTCGCCGATGACGAGGCCCGGCGTCGCGGTGCGGATCACGCCCATGTCGCCGCGCGCCTCCGCGGGCGCGTCCGGCTTCGGATCCCACGTCTCCTGTTGCGGCGGCGCGCCCAGTAGGAACAGCAGGATGACACTCTTGGGCTTGCGTGGTGGCGTTGCGGCGCGCGCTTGCAACAGGTTCGGCAGCGTGAGGCCGAATGCGCC
>CANLGS010000130.1 GCA_947490035.1 Gemmataceae bacterium | reverse complement strand
TCCGGCTCGTCAGAACGCAGGATTCGCTTGTCCGTCGCTTACGCTTCCGGCTCGTCAGAACGCAGGATTCGCTTGTCCGTCGCTTACGCTTCCGGCTCGTCCCGAACGCGACCTTCATCTTTCGCCCGCCAATCCCCAACGCTCGGTCATTCGTCTAGAACGTATTCAGGGCGCCCGCGCATCCACTCACACGTTTCCACCTCTCCGAGGGTCACTCATGAAACGGTCGCACAGGCTCGCCACGCTCGGCGTCGCACTCGCGTGCGTCGTCGCCGGCGTCGCGGTCGTCGTTTCCGCCGCACAGCCGCCGCGCGCGGACCGGTGGAAGAAGGTCGATGAGGCCGTCAACAAGGGGTTGCCCAAGACCGCCATCACCGAACTCGAACCGATCATCGAATCGGCCATCAAGGACAAGGCGTACCCGGAAGCGATCAAGGCCATCGCCAAGAAGATTTCGCTCGAAGGGAACATCGAGGGGAACAAGCCGGAAGAGAAGATCACGCGGATGCACGCGGCCATCGCCACCGCCCCGGCGGAGATGCACCCCGTCATGAACGCGATCCTCGCGCACTGGTACTGGCACTACTTCCAACAGAACCGCTGGCGGTTCACCCAGCGCACCGCGACCGGCGAATCACCCGGCACCGACATCCAGACGTGGGACCTGCCGCGCATCTTCGCGGAGATCGACAAGACCTTCGACAAGGCACTCGCGAATGACAAAGAACTGAAGGCGACGCCGGTCGCGCAGTACGACATTCTGTTCACGAAGGGCAGCATCCCCGACAAGTACCGGCCGACGCTGTTCGACGTGCTCGCGTTCGACGCGCTCAACTTCTACACCTCCGCCGAGCAAGCCGGGGCCAAGCCGCAGGACAACTTCGAGCTAGACGCCAACTCGCCGGTGTTCGGTTCGGTCGAAGACTTCCTGAAGTGGGAGCCGAAGACCACCGACGCGAACAACAAGACCGTCAAGGGCATCGCGCTTTACAAGAAACTGCTCGCCTTCCACCAGGGCGATGAGGAGAAGTCGGCGCTGCTCGACGCGGACCTTCACCGCCTGCGGTTCGGGTGGAACAAGGCCGTCGGCGACACCAAGAGCGCGAAGTACAAGGCCGCGCTGGAAGCGTTCGCGAAGGCCAACAGCGGCCACGAGTTGTTCGCGATGGCGCAGTACCAACTCGCGGGCGTCGTACAGGGTGAAGGCGATTTGGTGAAGGCGCGCGACATCGCGCTCGGGGGGCAGAAGGCGTTCCCCGACAGCCCCGGCGGGAAGCTGTGTTACAACCTCGTTCAGCAGATCGAGAGCAAGTACGCGGGCACCACCACCGAGCGCGTGTGGGCCGACCCGTTGCCCACCATTAAGGTGACGTACAAGAACGTCACGAAGGCGTACTTCCGCGTCGTGTCCGCGGACTACGTCGAACGGCTGAAGGCGACCCGCTGGCGCCCGGAGCAACTGCAACACGAGGAAGCCAAGGCGCTGCTGAACCAGAAGCCGGTGATGGAGTTCAGCCACGACCTGCCGGCCACGTCCGACTACAAGACGCGCACGGAGATCATCCCCGGACGCGCCGGTCTGAAGCCGGGCTTCTACTACCTCATCGTCAGCCACGACGAGAACTTCGGCGCGGCCGACAACTCGGTGAACTACACCGACTTCTGGGTGTCCGACCTCGCGCTCGTCAACCGGCACAACCACAGCAAGATCGAAATGGCCGGGATGGTCACCGACAACCGCACCGGCACGCCGATCGACGGCGCGAAAGTGCAACTGTGGACCCACGGGAATAACGGCGGCTGGAACGTCGGCGAGACCGCGACCACCGACAAGGACGGCCTGTACAAGATCGCCTCCGCCGACCAGAAGGCGCACCGAGTCGTCGTGACGCACAAGGATCAGCAGCTTTCCAGCGCCAGCGACACGGCCACGTACCGTTACGACCACGCCGAGCGCGACACCGAGCAGACGGTGTACTTCACCGACCGGTCGCTCTACCGCCCAGGGCAGACGATCAGTTTCAAGGGCATCCGCATCAGGTTCAACCACGGAAACGACAACTACGAAACCGTCGCGAACCGCGACGTGGAGGTGGTCTTCACCGACGTGAACGGTAAGGAGATCGCCCGCCAGAAGACGAAGAGCAACGACTACGGCTCGTTCAGCGGCAGCTTCACCGCGCCGCGCGACCGGCTCATGGGCCGCATGTCCATCCGCGGCGGCAACGGGTACGCGAGCGTGACCGTGGAGGAGTACAAGCGGCCGAAGTTCAAAGTCGAGGTGGACGCGCCGAAGGACGCCGGCAAGCTGAACGACACGATCAAGGTTCCCGGCAAGGCGATGCAGTACAACGGCGTGCCGGTCGGCGGCGCGAAGGTGACGTTCCGCGTCACCCGCGAGGTGCGCTACCCGGACTGGTTCTTCGAGTGCTGCTGCTGGTGGCGCCCGATTCCGGCGAAGCCGGCGCAGGAGATCGCGCACGGCACCGTGACGACCGAGCCGGACGGCAGTTTCACGATTCCCTTTACCGCGGTGCCGGACCTGAGCGTTCCGCCGAAGGACGAGCCGTCGTTCGCGTACAAAGTGACCGCCGACGTGACCGACACCACGGGCGAAACCCGCAGCGCCTCGAAGAGCGTGAACGTCGGCTATGTAAGTCTTCGCGCCACTGTGAATGCAGACGCGTGGCTCGTCAGCGAGAAGGAAACCGCGCTCGCGGTGAACACCGCAACGCTCGACGGCGAGGGGCAAGCCGCGAAGGGCACGATCAAGATTCACGCGCTCGCGCAGCCCGACAAGGTCGCGCGCCCGGACATCGACGGCGGCTACTACCCGCGGTTCCGCGCCGGTGCCGCCGCGAACGAAGACCCGCTCCCGGACCCGAGCAAGCCCGCGAGCTGGGCACTCGGCGACGCGGTGTTCACCTCGGCCTTCGAGACGAATGGCAACGGCAAGGCCGACGTGAAGACGAAGCTCGCGCCCGGCATCTACCGCGCGATCCTCGAAACGACCGACAAGTTCGGCAAGAAGGTGACCGCGCGCTACCAGTTCACCGTGCTGAACCCGGACGCGGACAAGTTCAACGTGAAGCTGCCGAACGTGGTGAACTCGCCGAAGTGGTCGGTCGAAGTGGGCGAAGAGTTCACGATGCTCTGGGGCAGCGGCTACGACACCGCCCGCGCCTTCATCGAAGTCGAACATCGCGGAAAGGTGCTGCAATCGTTCTGGACCGAGAAGAACGCGACGCAGCACGTCCTTACGGTGCCGGTGAACGAAGGGATGCGCGGCGGGTTCACGGTGCGCGTCACGCAGGTGCGCGAGAACCGCGCGTACCTCACGTCGCGGCACGTCGATGTACCCTGGACGAACAAGAACCTGACCGTGAAGTGGGAGCGGTTCGTCAACAAGCTCGAACCGGGCGCGAAGGAGACGTTCACCGCCGTCATCAGCGGCCCGGACGCGAAGAAGGCCGTCGCGGAGATGGTCGCGGCGATGTACGACTCGTCGCTCGATGCCTACCTGCCGCACGACTGGATGCACAAGTTCGGCGTGTTCCGCCAGGACCACTCGAACCTGCAGCTGGGGTTCAACAACACGTCGAAGTACTTCAACCACATCCACGGCGGCTGGCCGGTGTCGCAGAAGGGCGTGGACATGACCTATCGCGGGTTCCCGTCGGAACTGACGCACAACTACCTGCGCTACGAATACTTCGGCATGGGCGGCGGCTACGGCTGGGGCGACGACCGCTGGGGTGGGCGGAACCAGGGCGGCTTCGGCGGCATGGGCGGCCCTCCGGGCGCGCCGTCCCCGGCGCCACCTGCGGGACCGGGTGGCAGTGCTCCCGGCGATAAGAAGGACGCGGGCGACCCGGCGGCGAACGAGAACGGTCAACCCGGTGGCGCCGACAGCCCCGGACCGAACCTCAACAACGTCAGCGCGCGGAAGAACCTGAACGAGACCGCGTTCTTCTTCCCGCACCTGACCAGCGACGACGACGGCAACGTCCGCATGACGTTCACCATGCCGGAGGCGCTCACCAAGTGGAAGTTCCTCGGCTTCGTTCACGACAAGAACCTGCGCAGCGGGTTCATCACCGATAGCGTCGTGTCCGCGAAAGACCTGATGGCCCAGCCGAACCCGCCGCGGTTCTTGCGCGAGGGCGACGTGATCGAGTTCGCCGTGAAGGTGAGCAACATGTCCGCGACGCGGCAGAAGGGCACCTCGCGCGTGTCGTTCAAGGACACGCGGACCGACAAGCCGGTGGACAAGGAACTCGGCCTCGCGAACGCGGACCAGCCGTTCGACCTCGCGGCGGGCGAGAGCAAGACGCTGTCGTGGAAGATCACCGTACCGGACGACATCGGGCCGATTACCTACAAGGCGGTTGCCGCGACCGACCGGCTCTCCGACGGCGAAGAGGCCGTCATTCCGGTGCTGTCGAAGCGCGTGCTGGTGATGGAGTCGCTGCCGCTGCCGATCCGCGGGCCGGCGACGAAGGAGTTCGACTTCGCCAAGCTCCGCAAGTCGGGCGAAAGCAACACCATCCGCAGTCAGAACTACACGGTGCAGATGGTCAGCCAACCGGCGTGGTACGCGGTCATGGCGCTGCCGTACCTCATGGAATACCCCTACGAGTGCAGCGAGCAGACGTTCAACCGGCTCTACGCGAACGCGCTCGCCCGTCACATCGCGACCAGCGACCCGAAGATTCGGAAGGTCTTCGACCAGTGGAAGAACACGCCGGCGCTCGACAGCCCGCTGGAGAAGAACCAGGACTTGAAGAACGTGCTGCTCGAAGAGACGCCGTGGGTGCGTCAGGCCGCGAGCGAGAGCGCGGCGCGTAAGAACGTCGGCATTCTCTTCGACGAGAACCGGCTGAACACCGAGACCGAACGGCAGTTGCAGAAGCTCGCGCAGATGCAACACGCGGACGGCTCGTGGCCGTGGTTCCCCGGCGGGCGCGGCAACGACTACATCACGCTGTACATCACAACGGGCTTCGGCCGGATGCGGCACCTCGGCGTGAAGATCGACACCGCGAGCGCGGTGAAGGCCGTCGATCGTCTCGACAACTGGGCCGATCACGAGTACCGCGAGGCGCAGAAGCACAAGCCGGAACTGAACCACCTCAGCCCGACGATGGCGCTGTACCTGTACGGCCGTAGCTTCTTCCTGAAGGACAAACCGGTCGCGAACCAGCACCGCGCCGCCATCGACTACTGGCTCGGCCAGGGGAAGAAGTACTGGCTGGCGCTCGCCAACCGGCAGTCGCAGGCGCACCTCGCGCTCGCGCTGAAGCGGTTCGGCGACAAGGACACGCCGACCGACATCATGAAGTCGATCAAGGAGCGGTCGAAGAACGACGAAGAGCTCGGCATGTACTGGCGCGACACCGAACTGTCCTACTCGTGGGCACGCACACCCATCGAGACGCAGGCCATGATGGTGGAAGCGTTCGACGAAGTGATGAACGACGAAAAGGCCGTCGAGGACTGCAAGGTGTGGCTGCTGAAGCAGAAGCAGACGCAGGACTGGAAGACCACGAAGGCCACGGCCGACGCGGTGTACGCGCTGCTGCTTCGCGGCGACAACCTGCTGAAGTCCGACGCGCTCGTTGAGGTGACCGTGGGCAACCAGGTCATCAAGCCGGAGAAGGTGGAAGCCGGCACCGGCTTCTACGAGCAGAAGTTCGTGCGCGGCGAGATTCAGCCGTCGATGGGCACCATCTCGGTGAAGAAGACCGACAAGGGCGTGAGCTGGGGTAGCGTCCACTGGAGCTACCTCGAAGACATCAGCAAGGTGACGGCGCACGAAGGCACGCCGCTGAAACTGGAGAAGAAGCTGTTCAAGCGGACGCTCACCAAGAGCGGTCCGGTGATCGCGCCGGTGAAGGAAGGTGAGGCGCTCGCGGTGGGCGACGAGATCATCGTGCGCATCGTGCTGCGCACCGACCGCGACATGGAGTACTGCCACATGACGGACCACCGCGGCAGCGGCACGGAGCCGGTGAACGTGCTGTCGCGGTACAAGTACCAGGACGGGCTGGGGTACTACGAGAGCACGCGGGACACGGCCACGCACTTCTTCATCGACTACCTGCCGAAGGGCGTGTACGTGTTCGAGTACCCGATCCGCGTGCAGCACAAGGGCAAGTACCCGACGGGGTTCGCGAACATCGAGTGCATGTACGCCCCGGAGTTCAACAGTCACTCCGAGAACGTTAATTTGGAAGTGAAGTGAGTGCGAGGCGTAAAGCCGGAGGCGCGTCTTCGCCCGACGCGCGTTCGCCCCGCGAAGCACCGGCCTCACAGAGGCCGGCTACAGTAACACGGCACGTCAGCCCGAATCGCGTGAATGGGTTACCATCGGTCGGAGCCGCGACCGTCAGGGAGCGTTCGCACGACCTCTATACTCTGGACAGTTCGCTCCCTGACGGTCGCGGCTCTGATGGAGGCGAAGCCACGCGATCCGGTATCCGTCCGATGTGGGCCACTCCGCGCAGCCCACGCGCCCCAACACGTTTCGCCGATTTGCGGCTTTCGCGGCGGCCCGCGGTGGTATGTAATGGGTTAGGCCTGTGCGCATCGCGCACGCTGACTCCCTTTTATTCGGAAGGTGTGTCATGACCGCTCCCCGCCGGTCCGGGTTCACGCTCATCGAACTCTTGGTGGTGATCGCCATCATCGCCATCCTGATCGGGCTTCTCTTGCCGGCGGTGCAGAAGGTGCGCGAGGCCGCCGCCCGCATGAAGTGCCAGAACAACCTCAAGCAGATGGGGTTGGCCTGCCACGCCGCCCACGACGCGCAGTCGGTCATGCCGCCGATGTACGGGGCGTACGGCGGGGTGGTGTCCGGCGGCACGTTCGTCCACATCATGCCGTATATGGAGCTGTCGGCGCTCCACGGCCGCGTGCAGGCGGCGGCGGCGGCGAGCGGCGGGAATTTCAACTCGGAGGTGGGAAACAAGATCGCCACGTACCAGTGCCCGTCCGATCCGACGGTGGGGACCTAGTCGGTGCGGCTGGGCTGGTCGAACGGGGACGTCAGCTACGCCGGCAACTTCCAGGTGTTCGGCAACCCGGCCAACGCCGCCGACTGGGTCGGCAAGGCCCGCTTCGCGGCGTCCTTCCCGGACGGCCAGTCGAACACCCTCCTGTTCGCCGAGAAGGTGACCCGCTGCGGGCCGGCGTACTCCGACCCGAGCGCCGGCGGGAGTTGGTGGGGGCGCGGCAGCGACGGCCCCCCTGGGGACACGTTCTCCCCGGTGTTCGCCGGCGGCACCGCCGGCCGTTGGACCTGGCAAACCGGCAACGCCGCCAAGTTCCAGAACCCGACCAAGTACGACACCACCGCGTGCGACTACCGGGCCGCCGCCAGCCGGCACGCGGGCGGGATCAACGTCTGCCTGGCGGACGGCAGCGGCCGCTTCGTCAGCTCGGGCATCAACCCCGCCACGTGGTGGGAAGCGTGTACCCCGAACTCGGGCAACCCGATGCCGTCCGACTGGTAACGCGGAGCGGTCGACAACGCGGCCCGCCGGGCACACCCGGCGGGCCGCGTCGTTTCGTCATCGTCATCGGTGCCGGCCGGGTGTCGGGTTCCGTGGCACCGCGCGGTCAGCCGACGAACACGCCGCCGATGGAGGTCGGTCCAGTCGTGTAGCGGCATACGTCACCTCCGCCGTCATCATACGCGGTCGTCGCGCGTCAGAACGCCGCAAGTCGTAACGTCGAAGACCGCAACAGTGCAGGTCTTCGACGTTACGACTTGCGGCGTTCTGACCTTCGAGGGTCCAAAGCGTCAGCCGACGAACACGCCGTCGGTTACGTTGGGGGTGGTCGAGAGGAAGCTGAGGCGCTCCGCGAGGGTCGCCCCGTCGAACGCCTTGACGTGCCCGCCCGGCGCGCCCGGCCCGGCGCCGGTGAGGATGTCCATGATCCCGTCGCCGTTCAGGTCGGTGGCGCCGACACGCACCCCGCCGGCGAACTCCGGCGGGTAGGCGAAGAAGCTCTGCAGTTGCAGCAGGTCGGTCCCGCGGAACGCCTTCACGTGCGGTTGGGCGCCCGGCCCGGCGCCGGTGATGATATCGGCCAACCCGTCGCCGTCCACATCGCCCGCGGCCACGTTCACCCCGCCCGGGAAGCCGGGGTACGCGAAGAAGCTGCGGATCTCCGCGTTGGTCTGCCCGCTGAACGCTTTCACGTGCGTTGCGCCCAACCCGGTGCCGGTGATGATATCGTCGAACCCGTCGCCGTTGACGTCGCCCGCGGCGACTGTCACCGCGCCCGCGAAGCCGGGGTAGGCGAGGAAGCTGCGGATCTCCGCCCCCGTCGCCCCGCTGAACGCCTTCACGTGCCCGTTGACCGAGGCGCCGGTGATGGTGTCGTCCTTGCCGTCGCCGTCCACGTCGCCGGCGGCGACGGACACCGTCCCCGTGAAGCCGGTG
>CANLGS010000129.1 GCA_947490035.1 Gemmataceae bacterium | reverse complement strand
TTCGCCGAGCCGGGCACCTTCAGCTTCTCGATCTCGACCCGCAGCGCGAAGTGGTAGTCCTTCGGGCCGAGCGTGTAGGTCTTGCGAATCCTCACGAAGTACGGATCGCCCAGTTCTTTCTCGAAGACGACCTCGTGGTCGCCGCTTTCGGGGCGTTTCTCGGAAATGATCGTCCAGTTCGTCTCGCCGAGGAACGGGTCGGGGTTCTTGTCATCGGTCGTGGGGTAGTGGAACACGGTGTACGACGGGTCGGCCAGGTTCGACGGGTCGGTCACCTTGCCCGGTTGCAGGTCGGGAACGGCGTAGTCCTCGCGCAACTGCTTCGCGCGGGTGTGTGTGACGCCGGGGATCAGGTGCAGCGGAACCGCGTCCTTTGTTGCGTTGCCGTTTGCGTCCTTCGCCTTGACCTCGCGCCCGAGGCGGTCGGCGTGGCCGAACTTCGGCAGCACGACCTGCTGGACGCCGCCGCCTTTGGTGGTGAGCATCACGCGGTTGTAGAAATCGTTGGTGCCGAGGAGGACGAGCGTCGGCCGGTTGGAGTAATCGCCGATGGCGCCGGCGACGGTGTCGATGGCGCCGGCGACGGCGTCGAGGGCGCGCGGATCGAGACCCGGTGGTGTGCTGATCTTCGGCGGCTCCGGCGGCCTGGGCGGTGGGAGGTCGATTCCGGCCGACAGCCCGCCGCCGACCGCGCCCATCGCCTGCTGCGCCATCCGCCGCTTCTCGAACGCCTCCTCGCGGCGCTTGTCGTCCTCTTCAAACTGCTTCTTGAGGTCTTCCGCGAGTTTGATCGCGGGGTCGTCCTTCTTGTCCTTTTTGGGGACGAGGTTCTTGTCCGCGTACTGCCAGAGGAAGAACATCCCCCCCGCGAGGAACACGAACACGACGACGTTGAGAGCGTTCTTGCGCATGAGTACGAGCTGAGTGAGGCGGGGGCCGGACGAGGGAGTATCTTACGAAACCGCACAGCCCGCGGACGGCCGTCCGCGGGCTGGAGTGATATTCGCTGGGGCGGGCGGAAGCTTTAGCGCCCTTCGCCGAGGCGTTTCGTAGTCTTCGTTTCAGTTTTGTGGCACAGGCTTCCAGCCTGCGTGCCTTCGGAAACACAGGCTGGAAGCCTGTGCCACAAGATGAAGAGACTAGCGGCCTTCGCCGAGGCGGTCGCCCAGGAAGTTGTCGAGGTCCGGAATCTCGTAGATCTTGTCGCGGGTCTTCTGCCAGTCGTACTCGACGCGCTTGAAGTTGATCACGTCGTTGTCGAGGACGACGTAGCACGCGCGCCAGTTGCCGTCGCGCGGCTGGCCCACGCTGCCGACGTTGCAGAGCGTCTTGCGGCCGTCGAGCTTGTGCGCGAACTCGACCTTGTCCGGGCTGAGGAACTGCATGGTCTCGGTGAAGATGCCGGGGACGTGCGTGTGGCCCTGGAAGCAGTAGCGATCGACGAGGGCGAAGATGCGCTCCATCTTGCGCTGGTTGTACACGTCTTCGGGGAACACGTACTCGTTGAGCGGGTTGCGGGCGCTGCCGTGGACGAACAGGTAGCCGTTCTCGCGGTGACTGCGGGGGCGTTCCGAGAGGAATTCCCAGCGCTTCTCGCGAGACGGCCGCGGCTCGCTGGGCGATTCGAGCTGGCCGCGAGTCCAGAAGATGGCGCGCTCGGCGGACTGGTTGAACCCGTCCGGGTCGAACATCGCGCCCTGGTCGTGGTTGCCCAGGAGGACGAGTTTACTGTCCATGACCAGGTCGATGCACTCGCGCGGGTTCGGGCCGTAGCCGACCACGTCGCCGAGACAGTATATCTCGCGAATGCCTTGCGACTTGATGTCCGCGAGCACGGCATGGAGGGCTTCCATGTTGCCGTGGATGTCGCTAATGATCGCCTTCACGCCGGAATCTCACATGGACGCGGGCCGGGTATAACCCGTTAAATGTAAACTATAGCTCACACTCGCGTGGCGGTAAACAGCGGAACATTGTTCATTCTTGGGCGAGCGCGTCCCACTCGCGCCGCAGGCTCGTCACTTGTTCCGCCGTGAGCGGGACGTGCGGCAGGCGCACCGAACCGAGATCGACGCCGCGCACGCGCATCACTTCCTTCGCCGCCGCCAGGTAGCCGTAGCACGCCAGCAGCGCGACCAGTTCCACCCCGCGGTACTGCTCCGCGCGGGCGGTCGCGAAGTCGTTCGCGCCTGCCGCCGCGAGCAACCGGTTGTAGAGGCGCGCCGCGAAGTTGTACCCGCTGCCGACCGCGCCGCGCGCGCCCAACACCACCGCCGCGAGTAGTTGTTCGTCCATACCGTACAGGATGTCGAACCGCCCGCCGCCGATGCGGAGGAGGCGCTGGAACGTCATCAGGTCCGGGTTGGTGAACTTGATGCCCGCGAGCGTCGGGATGCGGGCCGGCGCCTGTTCGAGGAAGTCCGTCATCGGGAACGCGACCCCGGTCAAGACGGGGATGTCGTAGAAGTAGAACGGCGTGTCCGGCGCCGCGGCCGCGAGTTCCGCGCACCACTGAATCAGCACGTCGAGCGACTTCGGCTTGAAGTAGCTCGGCGCGACGGCCGAGATCGCGGCGGCGCCGAGCGCGTTGGCGTGCGCGGCCAGTTGCTTGGCGTCCGCGAGGCAGTTCGCGCCGACGTGAACCACCAGTCGCGTCGGACTTCCCTTCACGACCGCGGCCCAGCGCGTCGTCAGCGCGAGCCGTTCGTCCTGCGTGAGCGAACTGAACTCGCCGGTCGTGCCGCCGACGAACACGCCGGCGACGCCATCAGCGGCGAGCAGATTCGCGTGCGCTTCGACCGCTGCGAGGTTCAACGCGCCGCTCGCGTCGAACGGCGTGAGGACGGCTGGAACGAGGCCGACGAATGGTGAAGCCACAATATCTCTCCTCTAAAGCCGCTCGCGGCTTCGCAACCGCCTTTGCCCAGCCCTTGCGAAGCCGCGAGCGGCTTCAGATCGAAACCCACCCATTCTCCTGAAACCACGTCGCCATGTCGCGCGTCATGGTGCCGCTGTTGTCCATGCGCGGCACCTTGTTCTGCCCGCCGTACTTGCCGCGCGCCTTCATCCACTCGTCGAACCCGCCGGGCCGTACCACGCGCACTTCCGGTATCAGCATCGCGAGGTCGCCGTGGCGGTGCGGTGCGTAGTCCTCGTTGATACGGCTTAACTCCTCGTCGATCTCTTGCGCGAACCGCTTTGTATCGGGACTGCCGTCCGCGAACTCGATCAAGTAGAGGTGGTGCCCCGGCTTGCCCGGTTGCGTCGGGAACACCGGGCCGACGTGGAAGTTCAGTTGATGCACGCCGCACACCTCGCACGCGTGCGCTACCGCCTTCTCGACTTCCTCGCTGATGAGGTGTTCGCCGAACGCCGAGAGGAAATACTTCGTGCGGCCGGTGAACCGGATCAGCGGCGGATCGCGCTTCTCGAACGCGACCGTGTCGCCCAACAGGTACGACCACACGCCGGCGCACGACGTGAGTACCACCGCGTACTGCACGCCGACTTCCACGTTCGCGAGCGTGTGCCGCGTCGGGTTCTCTTTGCTCAACTCATCGACCGGCACGAACTCGAAGAAGATGTCGTGATCGGGCACGATGCGGAGCAGACCGTAGCGCGGGTCTTCGGTCGCGATGAACCCTTCCGAACACGGGTACACCTCGCAGAACTTCACGAGGTCGCTGCCGATTTCCTTCTTGAACAGGTCGCGGTACGGATCGAACTTCGTGCCGCCGTGGATGACGAGCCGCAGTTCCGGCCACGCTTCGGCCACCGTCTTCTTGCCGGTGGCTTCCTTCAGGCGCGCGAAGAGCACGTACATCCACGCGGGAATACCGCTGAGCGCGGTGATCGGCTCGTTCGCGCTCAACTCCGCGAACTTCCGAACCTTCTCTTCCCAGTTGGTGATGAGCGTCATCTCGCCGGGCGGGAACGTGTACGGCCGCAGGAACTCGTACAGCTCCTTCGCCGCGATGCCGCTCAGGTCGCCGGCGAGGCTGCTGTCGGCCTGCTTGCGCAGGTCGGTGCTGCCGCCGAGGAAGAAGAACTTGCCGGTGAACAGCTTCGCGCCGGGGTTCACGTGCCGAAACAACGCGGTGGTGGTGAAACCGGCCTTCTTGTTCGACGCGACCATCTCCCACGACACCGGGACGTACTTCGTCGCGCCGCTCGTCGTACCGGATGAGAGAGCGTAGTACGGAATCTTGCCCGGCCACGTGATGTTGTCGAGTACCGGGTAGGCGTCCTTCCAGTAGGTGTCCCAGAACCACCCGTACTCGTGGACCTTCACGCGCGCCTGATAATCCGCGACGGACGCGATGCGCGCGAAGTCGTGATCGCGCCCGAACCGCGTGTGCTTGGCCTTGCGCACGAGGCGCATGAGTGTGCGGTGCTGCACGGCGCCCGCGTCCATGCGGTCGAGTTGAATGGTGCGGTGGTGGGCGTACCGCAGCAGCACCGCGTCGGCCGCCCGGCGGACGAGCCGAGAGTTCGTCAGCGGCGTGAGGAACTTGGTGTTCATTGGCGATTCGATTCCGAACCGGGCATCGCGCCGGTGCCGCCAAGACCCCAGGCCGTTGCCCTGGGCTGAGAAATGTCACCCCTCCGGGGTGCAAACCGAATGCAGTCCGGAGGACTGCGACTCCTCAGCCCAGGGCAACGCCCTGGGTGCGGCGCAGGGCGCGATGCGGTATCATTTCACAGGGGCGGCGCGGAAGCCGCGGCACACGTACACGCCGCCGGGCGGCAGGTTGAACGGCACGAACCGGAACCGCACGTCCTCGAAGTACCGCATGTACATCTTGTAGTAGATCAGCGGCATCACGGTGAGTTGGCGGAAGGTGCCGCCGTCGGCGATGGTGCGCGCGGCCGTCGCCAGGATCGCGTCGCGGGCCGCCGCGGGGAACGACGGCAGCGGCAGACCCGACAACACGTGGTCCACCTTCGGGATGCCGCGCTCGGCCAGCAGTTCGCCGAACTTCGTCGCGTCGCCGAGGATCACTTCGACGTTGGGCGTGTCGCGGAAGCGGTCGCGCAGTCGGCCGCACAGGATGGGGTCGAGTTCGATCACGACCAGCCGCGTCTTCGGGTTGGCCTTCTTGACCATCTCGGCGGTGATCGGGCCGGTGCCGGCGCCGAGTTCGACGATCGAGCCGGCCTTGTCCCAGTCGATGCCGTCGAGAATCTTGCGCGCCATGAACCGCGAACTGGGCGCGAACGACGCGACCCGCTTGCCCTGTGTGAGGAAGGCCCGCATCATGAGCCACCAGTCCGGCCCCTTCGGGGCGGCGGCGCTCGCGGGCGGGTTGGGGTTGGTCTTCGCGTCGCCGGCCGGCGCGGGCGGGGCGTGCGGCGTGGCCGCGGGCGCGGCGGGCGAGGTGGCGGCCGGTTCCGGCGTCGCGGTCGATGGCATTATTTGCTCGCTCGGGGTGGCTTCGTCAGGATGAGTTTGGTCCAGGATGGGTGCGAGGTCGGTCGCTTGGAACTGAGGAAGTCTACGACCAGCCGGTTGATCAGCCAGTGCTTCTCGATCTGCGGCGCGTGGCCGCACCGCTCGACCTTGCGGAAGTGGCCGTCGGGCAGGTCGCGTGCCGCTTCCTCGGCGGTCTTCGGGTTGCACACCTTGTCCCCGGACGCGGTGACCAGAAGCGTCGGCGCCTTGATGTCCTTCAGTTTGTCGCGCACGGTGTGGTCGAGTGTGCCGCGAACCGTGCGCAGGAATCCCTTCTGCCACTTCCGGTTGGCGAACTTCGCGCGGTAGTAGCGGAGCATCTCGCCGTCGGCGCGGCGCGGCTTGTGGAACACGCTCTCCACCATCGCCCGCGCGTTGCGCCCGACGACGCCCTCGATGATCGGCAGTTGCTCCTTGTCGCCCATCCCCGACGGGCACAGCAGCACGAGCCGGTTCACCATGTGCGGGTAGCGGGCGGCGAACTCGACCGCGACCTTCCCGCCGAGGCTGCTCGAAACGATGTGGTACGGCGGCGTCTGAACGAACTGGTCGAGGTACGTGTGGAGTTGGGTGACGAGGTACTCGACGGTGATCGGCTCTTTGTTCGCGATCAGCCGGTGGAGCGCGTCGCCCTCGTAGGCGAGGATGTTCGGCGAGAGGACTTCGAAGTAGCGCGACCAGAACTTGCGGTTGCGGTACCACGACTCGGCCTGCTCGGCCAGCCCGTTGATGAGAACGAGCGGCTCGCGGCGGCCGTACTGCCGGGGGCGGAACCGTTCGATCAGCCCCTTGATGGGGGAACGCATGGCGCAGACTCCGCGGCGCCGGCGCTTGCGCGGCGGGTGGTGTTACAGGATAGGCCGACCGCCCCCGGTGTGAAGGGAAAAAGTGTCGCGCGCGGGACTTTCCGCCGAGAGCGGGCGCGCCGGCGCTACGACCGCACGCGACAACCCAACCTGCCGGGCCTCATCTGTGCGCGAACACGCGCAAAAAGCCTTTGCCCCCCGCGCGGCTCTGCCGCTAGTATGATACTCAAGCCACATCATGCCCTTATGACGGCACCGCGGGAGCGTTTCATGGCGAGTTTCAAGGTTCCGTGCCCCAGTTGCGAGGCGCCGGTTCTCATCAAGAACCCGAACCTCGTCGGCACCAAGGTGGAGTGCCCCAAGTGCAAGTACCGCTTCAAGGTGGAGGAACCGGCCGCGGAGACCGGCGCCGCCGCGAAGGACAAGAAGCCCGACAAGAAGGACAAGAAGCCCGACAAGAAAGAGAAGGTCAAGGCCGCGGGCGGTAAGAACAAGAAGCTCGTCCCCGCCGTCGTCGGCGTCCTCGCGCTGCTCGTCCTCGGCGGCGTCGGCTACGCCGTCCTCGGCGGCAAGCCGAAGCCG
The DNA here is from genome assembly GCA_947490035.1 of Gemmataceae bacterium. Taxonomy (GTDB): domain Bacteria; phylum Planctomycetota; class Planctomycetia; order Gemmatales; family Gemmataceae; genus Gemmata. The sequence goes on along the minus strand of CANLGS010000129.1, from coordinate 1,611 downwards.
AAGCCCAACCCGTTCCCGATCAGCAAGGGGCCGAACCCAGGCGGAGAGACACCCGACCCGGACGAAAAGGACAAGAAGGACAAGAAGGACAACAAGGAGGACGTGAAGCCGCTCGTCGGCGGGAGCGACAAGGTCACCACGAACCTGCTCCCCGGTCAGGCGGTGTCCGTGTACCGCCTCAACGTCAACCAGATGCACGGCAGTCCGGTCCACGGGGCGCTCCTCGACCAGTCCGTCGAGCAGATGTTTAAGGACACGCTCGGCTTCGGCGCCGACGACGTGGAGACCTACCTCCACAGCTTCGCCGGCGATTCTCGCGACCCGTTCGGCGTCATCAAGTTGAAGGTGCCCGCGAAGGCGCCGGAACTGCTCGCGAAGATGCCCGTGCAGCCCAAGCCCAAGACGGTGAAGAAGTACGAACTGTACTCGTTCCGCTCCGCTCCGCTGCTCGTCGCGGTGTCCAACGCGCTGGCCATGCGCGCCCTCTTCGGCGACCTGTACGCCACCATCCCGATGCCCCCGACCGCGGCGCACAAGGACAAGCCGTTCGGCCTGTGCGTGTACGACACGCAGCACATCTTCGTCGGCGACTACGCCCTGCTGGAGCGGTTCCTGGGTGAACTCGGCGACAACGGGTACCCGCCGTTCAAGAGCGAGATGACCGACGCGCCGAAGGCGCCGCCGGGCACGGCGGTCACGCCCGTCCCGCCGAAGGGGAAGGAGGTGGTGCCGGTCGCGCCGCCCGCCGCCGGCGAGAAGTCGTTCACCTCGGTCGATGCGTACCGCACCATCGAGTTCCCGCTCAAGGACGCGATGGACCGCCTCGAAGCCGACCGCGCCGCGGTCCCGCTGCTGGCCTACGCCGAGAAGTTCGACGCGCGCCAGTACGACCCCAAGATGATGAAGAAGGACTACCAGGTTCTCGCGACCACGCTCGACCCGATCGCGAACCGCACGAAGTACATCAGCGGGAGCGTGACGACCTTCAGCACGCGTCAACTGGTCGCGACTTTGCGGCTCACGTTCGGCTCGGAGGAAGACGCCCGCAACCTCGCGAAGGAGAAGTTCGGCCCCGGTCTCACGATCGCCGTGGAGGTGCTGAAACTGTACCTCACCACCGCAATCGACTTCCGCGACTACACCGTGCCGGGCGGCGTGGTTCCCGGCGTGGGGATGCCTCCCGTTGTGGGGATGCCGCCGATGCCGCCGATGCCGCCGATGCCGCCGATGCCGCCGATGCCGCCGATGCCGCCGATGCCGCCGATGCCGAAGGGACCGGGACCGATGGACATGGGCGACGGGAAGGGGCCGACCGACCCGAAGGACATGACGCCGACGGTGTCGCACGTCGATCTGTCGCTGGTCGATAAACAGCTCCTGATTGCCATCGACATCACCTGGACGGACACCGTGTTCAGCACGGTCGTCGCCCCGCGGTTGCTGGGCGTGGCGAACGAGATCAAGGGGAAGATGGCGGCGTTCTCGTCCGAGTCCGGGCAGCACGCGATCGCGGCCGTCGGGCCGAAGGCGGTGGCCGGGGAGAAGGGTTCGCCGCGCGGCGCCTGGAGCCGGCCGTCGTCCGGGCGCATGGGGCTGGAGTACCCGCCCATC
>CANLGS010000128.1 GCA_947490035.1 Gemmataceae bacterium | reverse complement strand
TTGATGCCGCCGGCGGCCTGCTTGATGATGTTGTCTTCGGGCCGCATCTCGGTGATGCCCTGGAACATCAGCACCATCCCGACGACCGTGCCGAGCGAGCCGAGCATCGGCGCCACGCTCGCGACCGTGGACAGGATCGGCAGGTTCTTCTCCAGCGCCGCGCTGATGTGCGAGCTGTAGTCCTCCATCGCCTTGGCCACCTGCTCCTCGATCTTCGTCGGCTCGTAGTTCAGTCGGCGGAGCAGCTTGTACCGGTGAATCCCGACCGCGAGGATCGCGGGGACCGGGCCGCGCGACCGCGCGCACAGGTTCACGGCCTCTTCGACCTTATCTTGGTGGAGCAGGTCGAGCACCTGGCGGCGGAGCGCTTCGGCGTCGATGGCGATGAGCCGCAGCGCGCGGAACCGCTCGATGACGACGCCCGTGGCGATGACCGCCAGCAGGAGGATCGGCCACATGAACGGGCCGCCCGCGATCATGTAGCCCATGGCGCCGGACTGCCACCACTCGTTATCGGCGAACAACGTCAGCATGTCGGAATCGTCTCAGGTGTGTTCTTGGCGAGCTTTGGAGGGTGGGACAAGGCTTTGCGCCGTCCCACCTCTTCTCTTGTGGCACAGACATTCCTGTCTGTGCTGTCTTGAAAAGCACAGACAGGAATGTCTGGGCCACAAGAATAAAAGCACGACGAAATCAAGGCTTGTCCAGCCCGCTGGAGGCTTCCTCGAACTGGCGCAACATCTCCGGCAGAGCGAGCCGGCCGCGGGCGTACTTCGCGGCCTCGGTGGTGGGGTAGTCCCAGCGGCACTTGTTGTAGCTCTCGAACGCCTTCTTAATGTTGTTCGCGGTGCGGTAGCTCTCCCCCGCCCAGAACATCGCGTCGGCCGCCAGCGCGTCCTCGCGGAACGTCTTCACGAACTTGTCGAACGTCTCCGCGGCCTTCGTGTATTCCTTCGCCTTGTAGTAACACTGGCCGACGCGGAACGCCATCTTCGGCGCCAGCCGGTGCCCCTCGAACTTCTCCAGGAACTTCTCGCCCACCTGCGCCGCGACCCGGAAGTTGTCCCCCAGGTGGGAGTTGTCTCGGATCTTCTCCTGGTGCTGCGTCACCTCTTCTGGAGTGAGGAGCTTGCCCAGTTCCGTCTGGAAGTCGGTACCCGACAGTTCCCGGCCTTTCAGCGGCGCGAGCTTCTGCAACACCGCGTCGGGCAGTCCGTCTTTCTTCAACACCGCGAGCGCCGGTTCGGTCACCTTGAACTTGACGCCCTTGTAGAAGTGCTCGCTGATTCGCACCATCACGTCCGCGATCAGCGGGTTCTTCGGGTACGTCGCGGCCAGCGTCACGTAGGCTTCGAGCGCCTGGTTGAACTCGCCCGCCTCCTCGTAGGCCTGGGCCAACTTGTACTGCGCGTTCGGTGCGAGCGCGTGGTCGGGGTACTGCTTCACGATCACTTGGTAGGCCGCGACCGCTTCGCCGTACTGCTTCAACTCCTGTGCGAACTGGCCGAGCAGGTACGACACGCGCGGCGTGTACTTCGGGTTCGGGTAGTCCTCGATGACTTCGCGCAGCACGCGCCGGCCGGCTTCCAGCGCGGCCTTCGCCTCGGTCTCGCGGCCGATGCTCTTGTGACTCTTGAACAACTCGAAGTGGCTCTCCGCGACGTGGAACTGCGTCTCCACCGCGAGCGCCTCGTCGGCGAACACCTTGCTGAACGCCTGTAACTTGCCGTCGGTGCCGATGACCACCGCGACCGCGACCGTCGATTCGAGCCGGCCGTCCGACGTGCTGGCCGCGCGCTCATCGACGTAGGTCACCTCGATCGTGTCGCCGAAGTAGCACTCGATCTCCGGCGCGTCCTGCTTCAGGTTGCCCGGCGTCGGCTTCTCGACCGGTTTGAGCAGAACGGAGTCGGTGAAGACGCCGCTGTGCGCGAGCGTCTCGGTCAGTTCGACGGTCTCGTCCTCGCCGCGCTTCGTCTTGATGCGGACCTTGACCTTGTCGCGGTCCGGGGTGCGGTCGGCGTCGAAGTCCACGACGCGGAGGAACAACCGCTCGCCCACGTGAACCGCGGTCACGTCCCTCGCGTACTCCGAGTCGGTGCAGGTCAGCTTGCCGTCGGTGATGAGCCGCGCGTTCGCGGTGAGGTTCGCAGCCGGCCCGCCGGGCCGCCGCTCGTCCTTGTAGATGACTTCCGCCACGTCCGACCCGTTCAGGTTCAGCACGCGGGTGACGAGCGTCTTGTCGCGCTTGTTGCCCTCGTCGCCCATCTCTTCCTTCGGAATCACTGGCCCGCCGATCAGGTCGCGCGGCATCGACGCCGTGAGCGGCACGATCGACGCGCTATCCTTGCTGCCGAGTTGGAGGATGACCTGGCCCGTGAACCGGCCTTCGAGAAGGGCGGCACCGGGCGTCTCCACGATGCTGGTGGTCGCGAGCCGGCGGTCGCTCAGAACGCACTCGACATCGACCTCCGCGCCGCTGGTGGTCTTCAACTTCACGATGACCTTGCTGCGGCTGTCCTTCGCCGCGTCGCGGTCAATGACTTCGACAGTAAAAGGAGCCTCGAACGCGACCCCCGCGACGAACTTCGCGTCGATCTCGCCGGCCGCGCCGGGGAGGTAGCGCACGATCGGCGCCGGATCGACCGGCGGGCCGCCGGGCACCTGAACGTGGTGCGTGGCGCGCGTCTCGATGATCCTGACGCGGCCCGCGGTCGGCTCGTTCACGTACACGACCGCTTCGCGAACCGCCGCGTGACCGGGCACCGTGTTCTGCCGGTCGATGTAGCGGATGAAGATGCGGTCGCCGGCCTTCACGACGATCTTGCCTTCGGCGGGCGCCGCGGCCGTGTCCACTTCCTTCGTGAACACGCCGCTGTTCTCGGCGGTCTCGGTCGCGTCGAGTTCGATGGGCGGGCCGTTGTTCACGGACACCTGCACCTTGATCGTGTCTCGCGCAGCGGTCGCATCCTGATCAAAGTCGGTCACTTCGATGACGAGCCGTTCGCCTGGGTCGATGCGCAGGAGTTGCTTGCGGACGGTGTACACCTCGCCGTTCGGACCCTTGAGGAAGTCGTAGGCGATGGGCACGATGGTGCCGTTGTGGTAGGTCGCGGTGAGCTTCCCCGTGAGGAGCCGCGCGCCGCCGCTCGTGTTCACCTCGTCGATATAAGTGGCCGTAACCACGTCGCCGCCGGAGATTTCGAGGATGTCGTTCGTCGCGAGCGAGAGCAGGTCCGTCTCTGTGGGAATGTGGAGGACGTTCTTCTCGCTGTCGCGAATCTCGACGTGGTTGATGGCGACCGCCTCACCGCGATACTCGTGAATCACGGTGCGGACGTGCCGCACGTTCAGCGCCGGGAACTTGAAGTCCCACGACGTGCCTTCCTTGTCCGCGACCGCCTCGCCGAGCGGCCGCGCCGTGCCCGCGATCTTGGCTTCCGGCCGTTCGAGGTCGAAGTCGGACGCGCGGAACGGGGTTGTAATCACCTGCTCGCTCGTCGCGTCGCCGGTGGCCCAGCGCGCTTCGAGCGTGGTCGTGGTGACGCTCGCCGCGGCGAAGATGGTGACGCTGTGCGTGCCGGCGTCGAGGTGGACATCGACGTGCCGCCCGCCGGGGCCGACCGGCATTTCGAGCCGTCCGTCGATCATCACCGCCGTCTTGGCGCCGAACACTTCAAAGCGCGCGGCTCCGGTCTTGGGCTGCACGACCTTCCCGTGCCACACGGCGGCCGTCGCGCGCTTGGCCTTGTCGTCGGGCTGGCGTGTCCAGAACAGGTCCGCGGCCTTCGCCTCGGTCGTGGCCTTCACGTTCTTCGTGAGCGCAACCACCTGATCCCACGTCGTGTACCCGGTGGCGTCGGTGCCCTCGAAGAGTCGCGTCGTCATCGGCCCGACTTCGCCCGCCACGGGGACAGTTTTCGCGTCCGGGTGCGTGCTCGCTAGGCGGAACCACAGGCGCCCGTCGTCGCTGCCTTCGAGCGTCATGCGGATCGGCGCGTTGCGCGCCGCGTCCGGCGTCCAGACCGTGACGCGGTCGGTCCGCTTCAGGTCTTTCATGTCGATGCTCAGAACCTTCGGCGTCACGCCGTCCGGCTCGCTCAACCACGTCGTCTTCCTGTCCTTATCAATCGCCATCAGCGGGCTGTGGTCGATGGCGGTGTTCGTGGCGAGCGCGCCGGCGGGCAGTTCGCCGGTCTTCGCGGTGCCCTCGAAGACGCCCGTGTGCGAGCCGGTTTCGGTCAGCGTCACGGTCACCGTGTCGCCACTTGCAGCGACGAGCTTAATCGTGATCTTGTCGCGCTCGTCGCTGATGTCGCGGTCGGCGTCTTTCACGCGAAGGTAAATCAGGTTGCCGGGCTTGATCTGATCCTTCGGCCGCGCCAGACCTTTGCGCAGGTCGTCGGGGTTCTCGCCACCCGCGTCGCGAATGAGCTTCTTGCCGAAGGTCTCTTCGTCCTCGTCTACGATCTTGCCAGACGCGATGTCGAGCTTCGCGTCGGCCGCGATGCGAATTTCGGCGTCGGGCAGCGGCGCGTCCTTGAACTCCTTCTTGAACTCCGGCGGGTAATCGACGCGGATGATGTCCTTGCCGGTGAGTTGCAGGATGCGGTCGTTCTTCACGGCCGAACCGAGGCGGGTTTCGAGGTCCGCGCGGAACAGCCCCTTGCCGGCGCCGCCGGAGATGAGGTAGATGGTTTCCGTGTCGCCGCCCGGTTCGGTGGTCACCAGCACCGGGATGCGGTTGTGCCCGCGGCTCACGCCGAGGTCGCTGTCTTGCACGACGATCGAGAGCGGTTCGCCGGGCGTGTGGAACCGCTTGCTCGCGCGCCCCAGCCGGCCGACGGTGCGCAGCAGTTCGAGTTGATCGACGTAGCGTTGTTCGGCCCCGTACACTTCGGACAGGTTGTACAGCGCCTGGTTCGCAAGCTCGATGTTGGGCACGCGCTCCAGCACGCTGCGGAAGATGGCGCGGGCCTCGTCGCGGTCGCCGCGCCGGTTCGCCAACACGCCGCGCAAGAACTCGGCGCGGATCACCACGTCGCGGTCGCGGTTGCCGGCGAGCCGCTCGAACACCTGCTCGGCTTGGTCGTACACCTTCTGTTCCATGTACGTCTCGCCGATGCCGAAGTCGGCTTCGACCGCGAGCGGCGTCTTACCGTACCGGTTCAGCAGCGTGGTGAACTCGGCGCGCGACAGGTCGTAACGCTTCGACTTGAAGTAGTTCCGGCCGAGCAGCAGTTGCACGCGGGCCTTCTCCACGTCGTCGTATTCCTTCGAGTCGGCGTTCTTGATGAGCCACGCGCGGAGCGTGTCCTCGACGCGGGTGTGGTTGGCGTCGCCGCCGGCCGCGATGTGGCTTTCGCACACGAACACGAGCAGATCGACGGGCACCTCCGCCCGGTGTTCGTCGAACAACTTCTGGTTCGCGAGGTACGTCTCGAACGCGAGCTTCTGGTCGCCCAACCGCAGTTGGAGCGCCGCCGCGAGCAGGGGCGCGATGGGCGACTTCTCGTCGATGACCGCGCCGCCGGCCGCGCCCAGCCGCGTGTACGCCTGCGTGAGCAGGTCGCGACCGGCCTTCCGGCGAGGTTCGTCCAACCCGGCGAAGTGGCCGAGCATTCCACCCATCATGGTCGCGGCGGCGATGTAATCCTTGCGGCCCATCGCGGCCTGCACGTAGGGCGTGAGGTAGTCGAAGTCGGTCGCGTCGCCGTAGCTGAAGATGGTCGTGTCCGCGAGCGCGAGCAACCGCGTCATCGGCGGCACCTTCGCGGCCGGGTCTTCCAGTTCGAGCAGCGCCGCCGACGCGACCATCGACGAGCGGTTCACGTTTAGGGCGCGGACCAGCGTGAAGAGCGCCCGCTTGTCGGCGACCGTGATGACCACCGGCTTCGGGGCCGCCGGGTCGGCCTTCGGATCGACGGCGGGCGGCACCCAGGCGCGGTAGGCGCTCACCCATGCGGAGAGCGCGGACCAGTCCTGTTCGGGCGCCTGACCGCCGAAGGCGCGGTCGCGGACCTTGTCCGCCGCCGGGACGAGCAACTTCGCGGCACCGGCGATGTCGTTGGCTTTCACGAGGTAGTCGGCGCGCATCACGGCGAAGCTGAAGTGCCAACCGCTGTCTTTTGCAAGCAGCGTGTCGATAAACGCAGGCTTCTGCGCGTCCGGCAAGAGCGCGACCAACCGCTGCGCGCACTGCAAGTAGTCCTGCGTGTCCGGGTTGCCGGTCAGGGCGCGTTCCCAGCACTCCTTCGCTTCGGCCTTCATACCGAGCGCGGTGAACGTGTCGCCCATCGTGGCGGCGGAACCGTTGTCGTAGCCGTGTTTGTCGAACATCTTCTTCGTCCACGCCCACGCCTGCGTCGCGACAGCGTTGTCCTTGAAGTGACCCGCGACGATCAGGAGGCGGCGTGCGGTGTCGCTATTCGTGCCGGTCGGCTCCAGTTTGAGGAGTAGCGGCGCGGCGTCGCGGAACGATTCGGGCTTGGGGTAATCGGTCGCGGCGTTCAGGTACGCGACGGCCGCGTCGTAAGACTGCGGAAGGCGCGTCGCCCACGCCTTCGCAACGTCAATGCTCTTCGCGGGTGTCGGCGAGTAGTGGCGCGTGAAGTACTGCTGCTGGTAGAGCAGGTCGTTCGCGATGGCGTCGGGGTACGCGGTGACGCGGGCCGGATCAGCGAGCAACTTCGCCCGTGCCGCGGCGGACTGCGGACTCCACACGTTCGCGGCGACCGCGGCTTCGTAAGCGTTCCAATCCGCGTTCACCGGCTCCTTGTTGGACGCGGCCAGCGCCACATTCGCCGCCTGCGCGCGCTTGGCGAGGTCTTTGTTCGCGAGCCGCGCCTGCGCCCAGTTCGCGAGCGTGGCGCGGTAAGTGGTGATCCACGGGAACTTCCGCCGCGCTTCGACCGTCGCGGCGACGACGGCGGCGAACTCGGCGTCGTCGGCGGCGGAGTCGAGCAACCAGTTCACGGCCCCGCCGGTGTAGCCGTCGTTCGACGGGAACTGGAACGCGACCTCGCGCGCCGCGACCTTCGCCGCGGGGATGTTGGCCGCGCGGTCGCGAAGCAACTCAAGCGCGAGCGAGTAGCGCAGCACCGCGGCGTTCGCGGGCGTGCTCTTCGCGATGGCGGCGCGCAAAGTTTGTTCGGCCGCGGCAAGGCGGTTCGCCTTCACGGTCTTGTCCGCGTCCGCGCCGAACAGTTGCACGTAAGCGGATGACGCGCTGTGCGAGCGGCTGTCGAAGGGCAGCACGCTGGCGAGAATCTGCTCGGCGCGCGCCGCGTCTTTATTGGTGAGGTAAACGCTGGCGAGCCGCACTTGCGCCGCGAACCGATCGGGCCGCGTGGGGTACTTCGCGAGGTAGTCGTTGACGGTCGGCTCGAACTCCGCCGGCTTCGGGTTCGTTTGGAACAACTCCTCGATGAGGCGCATGTGCAGGTCGGGGCGGGGCGGAGTGTTCGCCACCGCGATGGCCTTGCGCCAGCTCTCGACGGCGTTCACTCGCTGACCCAACCGGCTGTAGTTCTCCGCGACGCGGGCGTGCAGGTACTGGAGGTAGTACGGCGTGGTCGGCGGACTCTTGGCGAGCAACTTCGTGCCGACGGCGTTGGCCTTCGCCCACTGGCTGAGCTTCTCTTGCGCCTCGATGGCGCTCCAGCCGGCGCTGGTGGCCGGGCCGCCGGCCGGGAGCTTGTCGAGCATCTCCTCGCCCAGCGCCGCGGCCTTGCCGAGCGCGTCGGGGTTGTTGACCGCGAAGTACAGCCCGATCGCGTCGCGGCCGGACCGCTGGCCTTCGGGCGTGGCGCCGAGCCGCTTCCAGTGCGCCTCCTGCACGAGCGCGGTCGCGGCGGAGTCGTTTGTCTTGCGCAGGAGCCGGGCCAGCCAGCGCTCGACCTCGGCGCCGGCGGGGTCGGCCGGGTGGCGCGTGAGGAACTGCCGGCCCGTCGCGATGAGTTCCTTGTTGCGGCCGGTCGCGCGGAGGCCGTCGAGCAACTTCAGCATCGCGTCCTTGTGCCGCGGGTGCGTGGTGTGCTGCGCGACGAACGCCTGCCCGGTGCGGACCAGCCCGAACGGGCGGCCGTTCTCGTGGTACAGGTCGATTAACTTGAGTTGCAGTTCCGCGCCTTCCTTGCTCGACGCGCTCACCTTGGCGAGTTGCGTTTCGAGCGCGGCGGCCTGCTTGCCGACGGCGTCGATGTCGCCCTCGGGCACGGCGGCCTTGTCCGCGGGCTTGGGCGGCTGATGGGCGGCGAGGCCCACGCCGAGGAGCGCGAGGAACAGGCCGGCGAACGCGAGCGTGCGGTACATATCTGGGTGCCGAGTGAGGTCTTGAGTGTAGTCATCACGCTCCGCGTGATGTCTTCTGTGCCGGTCCTGAGTGTAGTCATCACGCTCCGCGTGATGTCTTCTGTGCCGGTCCTGAGTGTAGTCATCACGCTCCGCGTGATGT
>CANLGS010000127.1 GCA_947490035.1 Gemmataceae bacterium | reverse complement strand
TCGAACTGGTGTCAAAGTCAGCAACCAAGACTTCGCCACGATTCGGCTGCACCGCCATAAAACGTGTCCAGTCTGGAACTACACGATCATGCCACGGTTCAAACATCCTCAACAATTGGAAACTGCGGAGTAGTTGTTCCTTGGCCCCTTACACCCGCAATACGCTACCTTCTAGCCCTCTCGCGGATCGTTGATTTTAAACACGGCTCGGTCTTGGCTTGATCCGCGTCCGCCTGCGTCATCTGCGGCTCTTCTCTTCTGCCTCTTACTGCTTCTTGTATTCTTTGACGAGTCGCCTGAAGCGCGGGTCTTTGCGGATCGAATCGAGGTCGTGGTCTTCGAGCATGAACTCGAAGTCGCGGTAGCCGAGTTCGACCGCCTTCCGAAGTGTGGTAATCGCCTGGTCGCGTTGCTTCAGCAGCGCGTAGCGGCACGCGAGGTTGTAGTGCGCGGTCGGGTCGTCCGGCCGGACCGTGACGAGCTGCTGATCGACGGTCAGCCCGTCCTTCAACCGGCCCTTCATGGTCAGGTTGCACGCCTGCGCGCGGAGCGCGTCGGCGAAGTCCGGCACGGCGGTCAGGATTTTCCCGAAGAACTCGATCTCGAAGTCGAGTTGGGTTCGCTCGGCCAGAAGGCCGAGGATCGAACCCGGCGGGAACGGGTTTGCTGCGGTCGGAGCGGGACGCTTGGGGTGCGGCATGAACATCCCCCGGCGAAGGTGTGTCGCGGTTGAGAGGAGCTGTCCACGGCACTTGCCGAATTATACCGCGCTTCCGGGTGTGTGCAAACGTCGGGCGGGCGGACGGTTCGCGCGTCGGGCGGTGACCGCGCCCTCCGCGACAGTGGTAGCGATTCCCTTCATTCCGCAATCGCGGCAGGCTTCAGCCTACCCAACTTGCGCGAATTGCGCCCTTCCGCCTTCCATTACGCTGATAGCGCCCGTAATTTGCCTCGTGACCCGCGGCCGATGACCGGTCCGACAGGTGCCCGCGCAGCGGCAGACGAGACATTTCCGTTCCGGCACGGCTTCGGCCGGCGGTACCCGAGATGTTGTCGGCCGCGTGCTTGCACTTCCCAGCGGCCCTGTCGCAGAACGACGGGTTTCCTTCTCTCTTATGACAGTCCTCAGAGAGGTCACACCCATGATGACGCACTGGTTGAAACAAGTGTTCGGCGGAAAAGAAGCCCGCTCACCGCGCCCCCGGACGGCCCCGGCCGTGCGGTTGGGCCTGGAGTGTTTCGAGGACCGCGTCGTCCCCTCCGTGCAGTTCGCCGTGGGCAGCGAGACGGTTCTCGCGTCCGCCGGCACATTCAACGTCGCGGTCACGCAGACCGGGCCGGTCACCCCCACCGTCACGACCTTCGCCACCGGGTTCACCAACCCCATTGGTCTGGCCTTCGACGCCGACGGCAACCTCTACGCCGCCGCCGCCAACGGCGTCGACACGGTGAGCAAGGTGGGGCCGGGCGGGGGGGTCGCCACGACCTTCGCCACCGGGTTCACCAGCCCCACCGGCCTGGCCTTCGACGCCGCCGGCAACCTCTACGCCGCCAACTTCAACAACAACACGGTGAGCAAGGTCAGCACCGCGGTGACGGCGCTGTTCACGCTGGGCGGCAGCGCGGCGGCCGGCACCGACTACAGCGGCGTCACCGCCAGCCCGATCACCTTCACCAGCAGCCAGGTGAACAGCGGCACCGCGTCGATCAACATCACCGGCACGCTGGTCTCCAACCCCGGTCCCGACAAGACGCTGACGTTCACCCTGGGAACGCCGACCGGCGACACCCTCGGCAGCCCATCGGTCAACACCCTGACCATCGACGAGGTGCCCGTGGCGCCGGCAATCGGCGGCCCGACCGTGGCGACGACCGTCAACGCGGCGAGCATCATGGTCACCGGCACGGCCCAGGCGAACAGCCTGGTGAAGGTGTACCGCGACGTGAACAACAGCGGAGTGCTCGACAGCGGCGACACCGTCGTCGCCCAGCAGCAACTCGCGGGCGGGGCGACGAGTTTCAGCGTCGCCACCCCACTGACCCGGAACGCGGCCAACGACTTCGTAGTCACCGCCACCGACACGGCCGGCGAGTCGGTTCCGGCCGACGTGGTGCCGACGATCACCGAGGACTCGACCGCCCCGCCCGCGCCGACCGTCTCCAGCCCGGCCGCGGCGACGACGGTGAGCGCGGCCACGTTCCCGGTCACCGGCACGGCCGAGGCCGGCAGCCTCGTCACGGTGTACAGCGACGCCAACAACAACGGGATCATCGACGGCGCCGACGCCATCGTCGGTCAGCAGCAACTGACGGCGCGGGGCACCTTCTTCTCGATCGCCGTGCCGCTGACGGCGAACGCGCCGAACAACTTCACGGTCACCGCCGCCGACGCGGTCGGCAACCAGTCGATCGCCACGGTGCCGACCATCACCCAGAACACGCCGACGCCGACACCGACGCCTGGGCTGACCGGCAACGCGCTCTATGTGAACAACGCGTTCCTCGACATCCTCGGGCGGAACGCCGACCAGATTGGGCTGGCCGTGTTCACCGGCCGGCTCAACGGCGGGGCGTCGCGCGCCCAGGTCGCCGCGGACATCCTGAACAGCGCGGAGGGCCGCGCGAAGACGGTGCAGGGGTTCTACCAGCGGTTCCTCGGCCGCACCGGCTCCGCCGCCGAGGTGCAGTCCTTCGTCACCGCCCTGAACAAGGGGGTGAGTCCGGACAAGGTGATCGAGACCTTCGTCGGCTCGCAGGAGTACTTCGCGAAGAACGGCGGGACCAACCTCGGGTTCCTACAGCAGGCGTTCCGCGACCTGCTCGGCCGCGAGATCGACGCGAGCGGGCAGGCCAACTTCCTCGGCGACCTGACGACCGGCGGCAAGAGCCGGGCGGATGTCGTGAAGACGATCCTGGGCACCACGGAAGGCTCGCAGGCGATCGTCGGCCGGTTGTACCAACTGATCCTCGGTCGCCCGGCCGACGCGGGCGGGCGGAACGGCTACGCGGCCCACCTCCTCCGGGAGCTGACCGACAACGACGACGACACCCGGGGCATCGAGGACGTGATCATCGCCCTCGTCAGCTCGCCCGAGAACGCCGCCCAAAACGCCGCCCAAAACGCCTGACCCGGTCCTCGCCGGGCGAACGCGGAACCCCGCCGGCCGCCGGCGGGGTTCTCGTCACTCCGCCTTGACGACGAGCCGGTAGCCGAAGTTAGCGCCGCCGAGGTCGTGGGCGTCGATCAGCGAGATGAAGTAGGTGCCGTCGCGTGGAAGAACGACGGTTAGCACCGGGTCGGCGGAGCCGTTCACGTCGTCGGATGAGTCGAGAGTCTTGCGGTCGGCGTCATGCACCGTGAGGAAGCCGTCGAAGGGCGAGCCGAACCGCGCGGCTTGAACTTCGATGCGGACCTTCGTTCCCTTTTTGCCCTCGAAGCGGAACACGTCCACGTCCTTCTCGGCCTTGATCGTTCCCTCGATGGCGCACGGGAGCGACACCGCCTGCGCGGTGTCGAAGCCGCCGTTATCCTCTTTCTCCGCGACAGCCGGCAGGTCGTCGCGGACGAGCAGCGCGTAGGCGTTCGAGTCGCCGCCGCTGTTGACGGCGGTGAGCTTCACCTTCCCTGGCTCCGCGTCTTTGGGGAGTTCGAGTTCGAGTTCGACTTCGGAATCGCCGACGCGCTCGCCGGGGTAGTTGTTCGGCACGGCCACCGCTTTCGCGCCGAGCACCTTGAGCTTCGCGCCGTCGGTGCCGCTCACCTTCACCTCCTTTACGGACGCGAGGTTCTTGCCGCGAAGCACGATCTTCTGCTTCTCGCCCGGCTTGGCGACCAGCGGCACCGCGTACAGCACCTTCGGCGCGTTCTTCGCGTCGGGCTGCTTCTTCTCTTGCGAGGAAGTGGTTGATGCGAAGGCAAAGGGGAGGATGAGTAGGCAGAGGAGGCGCATGGTGCATTCCGGTAGGTGCCGCGAGCCGAGCGGCACGGGCGAACCAGGGTGCGCGCTACACGCACACCCTCAAAGCGTTCCGAGTTGTGCAACCGTGCCGCTCGGCTCGCGGCACCTACCTCAATCACTCAAACAGTTCCTTCACGGTGTCGCCGCCGTCGAGGATCTCGATGGGCCGGCCGTCGGGCGTGACCAGTTGCTTGCGCGGGTCGATGCCCACCGCGTCGAGGATGGTGTACGCCACGTCCGCCGGCGACACCGGGCGCTGCGTCGCGTAGGCACCCTGCTTGTCGGTCTTGCCGATCACCTGACCCGGCTTCACCCCAGCGCCCGCGAACAGCAGCGACGCGGCCGGCCCCCAGTGGTCGCGGCCCGCGTCCTTGTTGATCTTCGGCCCGCGGCCGAACTCGCCCATCACCACCAGCAGCGTGTTCTCGAACGCCCCGCGAGCGTGCATGTCTTCGACCAGCGCGGACACGGCGCGGTCGAACTCCGGCAGCTTCTTGTCCAGGCTGTCGAAGATTTTCGCGTGGTGATCCCAGCCGCCGTAGTTCACTGTCACGAACCGCACGCCGCCCTCGACCAGCCGCCGCGCGAGCAGCATCGACTGGCCCGCGGTGTTGCGGCCGTAGCGGTCGCGCACCTTCTCCGGCTCGCGGTCGATGGCGAACGCGTTCCGCGCCTCGGTGGAGAGCACCATCTCGCGGGCGCGGGCGTGGAACTCGTCGTAGGTCGCGATCTGGTCGTTCCCCTCGACGCGCTTCGCCAACCCGTCAACGGCCTTCAGGAGCGTGTCGCGGCGCGCGGCCTTCTTGGTGTCCACACCTCCCGCCGTGAGGTCTTGCACCTTGTAATCGGCCTGATTCGGGTCGCCCGCCTTGAACGACTCGTACCGGCCGCCGAGGAACGCCGACTTGCCCAACTCCCAGGTGAACGACGGGTTCCGCGGCACCGCGACATAGGGCGGCAGCGTGCCGGTGAAACCGGTCTCGTGCGCGACGACCGCGCCGATCGCGGGGTAGTCGCCGAACGGCGTGCCGAACCGCCCGGACAGCACCCAGTTGGTCGCGGTCTCGTGGTGGTCGTTGTTGTGCGCCCCGGACCGCACTAGCGCGATCTTGTCCATCACCTTCGCCATAAGCGGCAGTTTGTCGCTGATCTTCAGACCGGGCACGGCGGTGTCAGTCGTACCGTACTTGCCCTTGATGTCTTCGGGCGCGTCCGGCTTCGGGTCGAAGCTGTCGTGGTGCGACAGCCCGCCGCCGAGGTAGACGAGCACGACGGACTTCGCGCGGGCGCCTTTCGCGGGCGCGGCGAGCGCCTCGGCGCGGAGCAGCGCGGGGAGCGACAGCCCCGCGAGCGCACCGACGCGGAGGAAGTCGCGGCGCGAGGTACCGGAACATACGGTGTGCGGCCGGCGGTTCAGCACAACGTCGAGCATCGGGTCAACTCCTGAGCGTCGGGGCGGTTTGTCAAGCGAGGGGTGAGTGGGCACCTTTAGCTTCGGCGGTGTGGGCGGGCGGAATCGCGCGGCGGGAGAAACTTCTGCGCTCCCGTAGCTTACCCCGGCATCGCGTCCGGGGAAACAGGAAACGTCGTCACAGCCCTCGCAATCAGAGTGGCTCTCCGCCCTGTGCTACGAACGACGTCCCCTCCGGGGCGAAGAGCAGAACCGGGAGCACGCCTCGTGTTGGTTTTCGCCCCGGAGGGGCCGTCGTCCGTAGCACAGGGCGGAGAGCCACTGTGTTCAAACCGGGCCCACCGGCTCGGCGGTGCCGTCCTGGTACTGGTCGGAGCCGAAGCCGAGGAGGGGGTAGAAGACGAAGCCGAGGAGGGCGAGGCCGAGGCCGAACGCCTCGCTCTTGCCGAACCGCCGGGCCACTTCCAGGTTCACCAGAATGGCCGCGACGATCTGCACGACGGGGATGAGCACCAGCACGAACCACAGCCGGCTGAGGCGGGCGACGCCCACCACCAGCACGTAGATGTTGTAGAGCGGGATGAGGGCCGCCCACCACGGCTGCCCGGCTTTCGGGAACACCCGAAGCCAGCCGAGCAGCACGCCCGGAACGGTGACGGCACCCCACACCAGCAGATACCACGTCAGGTCGTCCACGCGGACACGTCCTCGGGGCCGGGCGGGCGCCTCACGGTTACCAGTTCTCGTCGTCGTCGTCGCCCTTGGACTTCTTCTTGCTGCTCCGGCCGCCCTGGTACTCGGCGTCGCCGAACGCGAGGATCGCGAGGAAGATCGGCTGGAGGAAGAACAGACCGATGCCGAACGTCTCGCTCTTCCCGAACTTCTTGGCCAGCTCCATGCAGAGAACCCACGCGGCGACGATGTTGCCGATGGGAACGAAACAGAGGAAGAACCACAGCGGTTCCTTCTTGCAGATCTCGGTCACCAGGATCCAGGCGTTGTAGATCGGAACGAGGGCCGCCCAGCCCGGCTGACCGGCCTTCGTGAAGATCTTCCACTGGATGACGAAGATGACCAGGAACAGGACGCCGCCGATGATGGCACACGTCCCGGCGCAGGCCATGATACTCGCCATGATGCCGCCGGCGGCGGCGGCGTCGGCGTCGGCTTTGTTCTGTTGTGCGAAGAGCGTCAGCGTGGCGAGTGCGTTCACGGGCGAGTCCCCATTTAGGTGATTGATGACCGAACCGGTAAGAAACGTTTCTCGCGGTGGTGTTGGGAGGAGATATTATCGGCGGCGCGGGGCGGTCGCAATGGGTGCCGCACGAAATTCTCGCGCCGCTCGCAATTCGCGCCCGCACGGCCGGAACTCACACGCGCAGCAGTTTCGCCGCCAGTTCCGTCACGGCGCGCGTGAACTGGTGGTCCGGGAATTTGAGCGAGAAGATGCCCGCACTGCCGAGCCGGAGCATGTCTTCCGACAAGAGAAGGACCGCGCCGATCTCCGCCGCGAACGACCGCTCCACGTCCTTCCGCAGCGCCGCCTGGTCCATGCTCGCCAGCGCCTTGTTCACCACCAGCACGAGGTTCGGCACGCCGAGCTTCCGCGCCACCTCGATGGTGATCGCGGTGCCGAGGTAGTCCTGCCGGTCGGGGCGGAGGATCAGCACCAGCCAGTCGGAAATGGCGATGGAGAGCAGCGTCTCCTCGTTCATGCCGGGGTGCGTGTCCACG
Organism: Gemmataceae bacterium; assembly: GCA_947490035.1. Taxonomy (GTDB): domain Bacteria; phylum Planctomycetota; class Planctomycetia; order Gemmatales; family Gemmataceae; genus Gemmata. Next base: position 1,371 of record CANLGS010000127.1, on the reverse strand, counting down.
AAGAGGAAGTCGAGGTTGAGCGCTTCGAGGAGTTCGTCGAACCCGGCGTTCAGCTTTTCGACGTCGTACCCTTCTTTGAGGACGCGGACGATGTCGGCCGACTTCATGCTGGCCGGGACGAGGTACATGTGCCCGCCGGCCGCGGTGACTTCCGGCGGCGACACGTGGTACGCGGCGTCCTGGATCGCGCACTGACCGTACAGGTAGTCGTTGACCGCGCGGGTGATCTGCTTGTCGTCGAGGCGGAACAAGACGTGAACGCCGGGCGACTGGATGTCGGTGTCCACGACGGCGACCCGCTTGCCGGTGAGGGCGACGGCGGTCGCGAGGTTGGCGCTGAGATCATGATGACCGGCAGCGACTGCATGTCCGGGTCGGACTTCAGTTCGCGCAGCACCTCGTACCCGTCCACCTCGGGCATCATGATGTCGCACAGCACGAGGTCGAACCGCTGCGAGTAGATGTATTCGAGCGCTTCGCGGCCGTTCGCGGCCTCGGCGGTGGCGTAGCCGTGCTTGTTCAGCCGCCGTCACAGCATGACGCGGTTCGCGTCGTTGTCCTCGACCACCAGGATGCGCTTCGGCTGGACCGCGCACACGTCCTTCTCTGGCTTCTCCTTGTCGGGTGCGGGCGCGGTCGGGGGCGTCACCGGTTTCGGCGGCGCGAGCGTTTCCGTGGGCGCGTCCGCAGGCGCGCCCATTGGCGCAGGCGCGAGCGCCGGCCGGGGGCGTGTGCCACCCCGCGGCGCGGGCAGCACGGCGGTGGCTTCGGTTTGCGCCCGGATGCGGGCCGCCTCTTCTTCGGCCTTGCGCGCGGCTTCCGCCTTCGCCTTCGCGAGCCACTCGTCGATCTTGCGGAACAGCACGTCCCAGTTGACCGGCTTCGTCTCGAAGTCCTGGCACCCGGCCGCGAACGCCTTCTCCTTCGCGTCGGAGGTGGCGTGCGCCGACAGCACGATGACCGGGATCGCGGCCGTGGCCGGGTCCGCCTTCACGCGCTTGATCGCCTCCCACCCGTCGATGTCGGGCAGGCCGAGGTCCATCAGCACGAGGTCCGGCTTGTCGCTCTGCACGAGCGCGACCGCGGCCAGCCCGCTGTCGGCGGTGAGGACGGCGTAGCCCTTCCGCTCCAGCCGCCGCCGGAACAGCTCGCGGTTCACCTGCTCGTCTTCGACCAGAAGTAGTCGCGCCATATCAGGGATCAGGGACCAGGGATCTGGGCTTTTACCCCGAAGGGGTTGTATTCAATAGCCCAGGGTCAGCCCGCGCTTCGCGGGCACCACCCCGGGACGCGCGGGCGCCACCCCATAAGCATCAAGTTAAGCCGAAGTCCAAGCGGGATACGTCGTTAAGCAATTCGACTGTTCCTGGC
>CANLGS010000126.1 GCA_947490035.1 Gemmataceae bacterium | reverse complement strand
GTTCTTCAACGACGCCGACCCGGGACTTCGCAAAGAGGCGTTCGAGTTCGCGACCAAGAAGAACAAGGAAATCGCGGTCCTCGAAACGGCACTCAAGTCGCGGTTCCCCGACACACGCAAGCTCGCGGTCGAAGGGTTAATCAAGAAGCACTCGAAGGCTGCGCAACAGGTTCTGCTGAAGGTCATCGGCGACGCGGACAAGGACGTGCGCCTGCTCGCGGTCAACGCGCTGGTGGACGACGACGCGAAGGCGCCGCTCAACGCGGCGATGCAGAGCGACCGCCCCGACATCCGCGTTCGCGCCGCAGCTGCGCTCGCGAAGCACGGCGACGCGAGTACCTTCACGGTGCTCACGGACCTCGCGAGCGCGCCGGAACCGCAGTTGAAGGAGCGCGTCGCGGACTGGCTCGACGTGGCCGCACTCGCGCTCTACGGCCTGGGCGAACTTGGTGACCCGCGCGCGTTGGGCACCGTCGTGCCGCTGCTCGACAGCCCGCACGCGAGGCTCCGCAAGGCCGCGGCGCACGCGCTCGTCTGGGTCGCGAAGGCCGATACGATGTCCGCGCTTCGCGCCGCACTTCAGAACGCCGACCCGGAAGTGAAGTACCGCGCCGCGCGCGGCCTCGCGTACCTCGGTGATGCGACCGTCGTGCCGCTCATTCGCTCTGCGGAAGGCAGTCGCATCGTCACCCCGGCGGAGCAGTTCACCGCGACCGTGTCGCTCGGCGCGGCGGCCGGCGTGCAGGGCACCGTGTACCTCGACAGCCCGGAAGAGAACCTCCGCGACCGCGCGCTGCTCGCCACGCTTCTCCTTGAGTTTAAGGACACCGACGGGCAACCGGAGAAGTGCATCGAATGTGTGTCCGCGCGCGGCGCGCGATTCCGGCTCACGGGCGCGCAGGCGCTCGAAGCGTTCGGCGATCACGCCGCGTTCCGCGAGTTCGTCATCAAGGAAGTGAACGACCGCGGCGAGGACACGCCGTGGAAGGTCGCGCCCGAAGTGGTGGACGATCTCGCCAATCTGCTCGCGTTCGCCGAACCGCAGTTGAAGGCCAAGACCGCGTTCTTGCTCGAACTGTTCGAGATCAAGGAACAGGCGGAGTGGAACGCGGCGTGGGGCGTTCACGCAGCGCGCTTCGCGCCGGAGATCAAGGCCGCGCGCGAGGCCGCGACGAAGGCCGGCGTGCCGGTGAAGTCGAAGATCACGCCCGCGCAACTCCGCGAACTCGCGTTCGGCGGATACGTCGGTCTGGTGCGCGAACAGGGCGCAAGCGGCGGCGGTCAGCCGATCGGCAAGGTGCGCCAAACCGCGCTGTCGCGCATCTTCGCCATCGCGTCGAAGGACGCGATCTACAGCCGCTCCGCGCAACCGGTGCTGGCGCAGGCGATGGGCGACCCGAACCAGGGGGTTCGCACGCAGGCGTTCGAGCACCTGCAAGCGCTCGGCATGGATAAGGCGCAACCGGGCGCGGAGGCGCTCGAAGCCGGGTTCACCGACCTCGGCGTGAAGGGCTTGGAACTCCTCACCGACGGCACGAGCGCGAAGAAGGGCGAAGAAGGGCGAAGCGGTCCTCGAACGCGTGATGCTCGCGCGGTCCGACGATCTCGCGATCGAAGCGGCGAAGCTCCTGCGCGACCGCCAGGGCAAGGTTCCCACCGCGAAGAAGGCACTCGACGCCGTTCACGAACCGATGCGCCTGCAAGCGGTCGAATGGCTCGCGTCGGAGTACGAGGCGAGCGCCGACGCGCAGAAGTTCCTGCGCGGCGCGCTGGAGTCGCGCTACCGCCGCGTGCGCGAGAAGGCTGCCTTTGAATTGGCCGGCAAGAAGGACACCGCCGCGTTCGACGCGCTCGCGCGGTTCCTCCGCGAAACCGCTGACCCGCGGTCGCAAAGCGCCATCATCGAGGCGCTGGTGGGGCTGGGCGACACACGCGCGGCCGACGCGTTCATCGACCGCGTCGAGAACGACCCGGCCGGGACCGCCGCGGTCGATGGCCTGCTGTACGCGGCCGGCCAGTTCCGCGTCCCCGCGACCGCAGATCGCTTCTTCCTGCTGCTCGACAAACGGAAGAGCAAGCAAGACCAGCTCAACGCCGCGATCCTCACCGTCAGCGGGCACGACCAGTACGTCGCCGATTCGGACGACGAGAATCCGAACGACCGCGCCGCGTGGTTGAAGGACCACCACCCGCGCAACGACGCGATCCTTTCGCGGCTCATCGAACGGTCGTTCGCGGTCGGGGAGACGGATTACATCGTCGGGACGCTACTCGCACCGGCGCGGTGGTCGCTGAGTAGGGACGTGGACGCGGTGTTCGCCACGCTCGTCATCAGCCCGGACGTCGATCTGCGCGACGCCGCGATCCAGGCTTACGGCTGGCGTGTCCGCAAGCGCGGCGCACCGGTCGAGCCGCTGCTGAAGGCCGCGAAGCACAAGAACCCGGTCACGCAGTTCTACGCGGCCGAAGGTCTGGCCCGCGGCGGGCGCGCCGAGGGGTTGCAGGTTCTGCTGTCTGGTATTGAGTACCTCGAAGACACGAGTCACCGCGTCCGCGCGGTACAGGCGCTCGGCGAACTCGGCGACCCGCGGTCGGTCGATAAGCTGCTCTCGCCCGCCATCGAGGACGGCAACCCGCTCCAACAGGCCGCGACCGAAGCCATCGGGCACTTGAAGAAGTCGCCGCAAGCGGACGCCGTGTTCCGGCTGCTCGATAAGCACGCGAAGGGGCAGAGCGACTTCGCACAGCGCGCGCTCGTCGGCCTGCGCTACTTCGACACGCCGAGCGGGCGGGACATCGTTCGCGCGAAGATGAACGCGAAGAGTTACGGCTGGTGGGTGAACCGCCTGAAGGCCTCGGCCGCGGAGCAACTCGGCTACAACGACGACCCCGCGACGCGCGACCTGTTGCTGAAGACGGTTCGCACGGCCAACGACTCTGGGGTGGGACTCGCGGCTTACGCGAGTGCCCGCCGGCTGTTCGGCAAAGACTCGCTCGAACCGAACTACAACCTGATCCAACATCCGCAGGCGAGTTCTTACGTCGATAACACCGGCGAGGACAAGGGCGCGATGGATCCCGTGGTGAAGAAGGGTGACGCGCTTCGCATCATGGCGTTGTTCCCGAACTGCGGACCGCAAATTCAGGGGCAACTCGAATCGGCACTGCTCACGCGGGCCAACCTGCCGGTGAAGGAAGCGGTGGCGTCGATGAGCCACGCCGACGAAGGCACCGTGCGCCTGGCGACGCGGTTGCTCGGTCGCGTCGCGGACCCGGACGCGAGCGTGAAATCCTCCGTGGGCGCGGCGCTGACAAAGTGGTGGGCGACGTGGCAGGAGCGCCGCGCGAAGGCCGGTGCGGCTCTGCCCTCCGAAGACGATGACGACGATGACGACGACGACGGGCACAAGCCGAAGGGCAACCCGCTGCTGAAGGCCGGCGAGGTGGTCGAGAGCCTGCTGTTCACCGCGGGTCGCGTCGGCGTGCCCACGGAAGTGATCGCGGGCGTGGCGAAGTCGCGGCCGGACGACCCGCTAGCGCGCGGCATCCGGCTCGAAGCGGTGCGCTATCTCGCCATCGGCAAGGTATCGCCTGCTGTGCTGGACACGCTCGAATCGTTCGCAGTCGGCCCGGACGCCGACGTGCGCATCCTGAGTGCGGAACTGCTCGCCAGGTTCGACCCCAAGCGCGCCGCGAAGCTCGCCGAGAAGATGCTCGAAGATGCTCTCCGACCGCCCAGGCTTCAACCGACTCGTGATTGCGAAGGCCGTTTCTGCCGCGAACGTGACCAGCGTCGCCGCGAACCCGCACTTGCAACCGGTCACGCTGCCGGTGTTCGTGGCCGAGAAGGACGTGAACACGCTCGCGGCGGTGGCGAAGGATCGTAAGGCGAACGAAGCGGCGCGTCTGGGCGCGGTGGAAGGCTTGGGCGTAATGGCGGTGGAAACCGCCGAGAAGGTGCTGGTGGAGATCGGCACCGCGAAGGACGACGAGAAGGAGTTGCGCAAGGCCGCGTGGCGGGCGCTGCGGCGCTCGAAGCGTGCGAGGGCACGCGGCGCCGCGAACACGCTGGCGACGATGCCGAAGGCGCCGAAGAAGGTGAAGCCGGCCGCGGGCGACGGCAAGCCGAAGGTGGCGGACGAAGGGGAGTGAGGCGCGGCCCCTGCGGGACCGACGCTAAACGGGGAGAGGTGTTTTCATGGCAACGACCGAACTGACCGCCGAAGAGATCAGCGACGCCCCGCCGGTGGCGCCGTCCAGTGGCGCGCACCTCTCCTATGCGGGCGCGAGTCGCGTCCTCACCAGCGGCGACACCGCGCAGGTGGAGATGTTCGGCAACCTCGACCGCCCGCAAGTGCGGTTCGATGCGACCGTCAAGAACCCGCTGCGGTTCCGCGAAGCGCTGTCCGCGCTTTACGGCGTCATCGGCAGCGACTACCGCTACGCGCCGAAGGACCGCACGCAGTACATCGCGTACCTGCGGCTGAAGCGCGACGCGGCCCCGCTCGGCGTGTGGCACGCGCAACAGGCGTACTTCGCGTGGATGCTCCGCAACGACCCGACGGCGCTGACAATCCTCGATCCGGTCGTGAGCGTTCACCCGGACCAGATCACGTTCGAGGTGTTCGGCAAGGACGAAAGCACCTACGCGTGCCTCGCGTTCAAACAGGACGCGTTCGCGGACCTCGGCAAGACCGAGAACGGCACCACCAACATCGACTTCAGCGACGCTCTCTACTCAAGCGTGCAGCAGATTCGCGGATACCGCGCGACGACGTTCGCGATTGGTCACGACGGCGTGAAGCCGACCTCCGAAGGCCGCAAGGAAGTGTTGGAGAAGAAGATTCAGGTGCCGGACTCGTGGCTCCGCGGGTTCCTGCAAGTGCAGTCCGCCGCGACCTTGCCGTTCGATCACGTGCAACTCTCGCCGATGGACCTGTACAACGTGTTGCGGCGCCTGCGCATGAACGGCGACCGCAAGGGCAAGAAGCGCGGGCTGCGCTTCGAGTTGGTTCCCGCGCAGCAACCGCGAATCGTCGCGGAGCCGTGGGAGACGGTGTTCACCACCACCGGCGATGTCTTTCGCGGCAAGGCCGCGCGGCTCGTTCGCGTGTGGGGCCGCCGGCGCCTGATGACCATGAAGCGCCTGCTGCCGTTCGTGCAGAGCGTCGATGTGTACCTCCTCGGTAGCGGGCTGCCGAGTTTCTGGGTGTTCCGCTGTGGCGATATTACACTCACGCTCGGCATGACCGGCTTCACCTCCGCGAACTGGTCGAGCGCGCTCGGCTTCGACCTGCTGTTGCCGCGCAACACGCAGGACGGCGAACCGACGAAGAAGGTGGTCGCGTACCTCGCGGACCAGTGGAAGGCGACCGCGAAGGAACTCGGTCAGCAGACCGGCATCAAGGGCGCGGCGCTGGTCGAAGCGGTGCAGGTGGGGTGTCAAAACGGCGAGTTGATGTACGACATCGCCAACGGCGTGTACCGGCACCGGCCGCTGACGGAGAAGCCGCTCGACCTCGCGCGGTTGCAGTTCCGCAACAACCGCGAGAAGGTCGCACACGACCTGCTCACCCGGCGCGGCGCGGTGCGCATCACCGGCGAGAACCGCATCGCGGGCATCGGGCTGGAACTCACGGGTACCGTTTCCGTCACCGAAGAGAAGCGCGACTACCGCCCGCAGATGGTGCTCGCGGACGAAGGACAGGTTCGCAAGGTGACCTGCACGTGCGCGACCTTCCGCAAGCAGGGCATCAAGGGCGGGCCGTGCGTTCACCTGATCGCGCTTCGGCTCGCGTTCGCGGAGAAGGAGTCGAAGAAGTCGAAATCTGACGACGCGGTGAAGTTCGAGACGCGCGCGTTCGCGAAGCGCGACGGCGAGGTGGAGAACGTCGTCCAGATTTCGCTCGAGCGCGACAAGATCAAGTACCGCTGGGGGCGCAGCGGGCAAACGATGCGGCTCCAGACGATGCGGTTCAACAGCGACGTGGACGCGCGCGCGGCGTACTTCGCCAAACTCGCGGACCTCGATGCGAAGGGCTACTTGGACGTGATCGCGGAATAAGGAAGGCATGTTTCACCGCAGAGAACGCAGAGACCGCGGAGAGAAGACAGAGTGTGAAAGCACTTCGCTTCAATCCTTCTCTGCTCTCTCTCCGCGGTCTCTGCGTTCTCTGGGGTGAATCATCTGAACTGGGCCACCATGAGCACCACGACGACCACCACGACCGACCCGATGACGCTGTGGCGCCTGATCGTTCAGGCGGGCGGGATGAAGGCGTACACCGACGGGCAACTCCGCGAGCGCGGGTTCCTGGTCACGCGCCGCGACGCGGACGCGATGTCCGACCGCGAGAAGGACGCGTACAAGAAGGCGCTCAAGCAGGAAGCGGAAGAGCGCCGGAAGCTGCGCCGCGAGACGTGGGGCGCGTACAAGGCGAACCACATCGTTCACCTCGGCGAAGGCGTGTTCTGGACCGACGAAGCGCGCGAAGACAAGTGGGACACGCCCAACAGCGAAGAGCGCGCGGCCGAGAACGAACTGCCCGCGCTCGACAACGCGGAGCAACTCGCGGAAGCGCTCGGCGTGACCATCCCGCAACTCAAGGGCATGGCTTACCACCGCGACGCGGCCACGTCGTTGCACTACGTCCGGTTCACGATCCCAAAGCGCGACGGCACCGAGCGCCCCATCTGGGCACCGAAGAAGCGGCTCAAGGCGGCACAGCGGTGGATTCTGCACCACATCGTCGAGCGGTTGCCGGTTCACGGTGCCGCGCAAGGCTTCTTGGTCGGGCGGTCGATCCTTAGCAATGCGCAGGTTCACGAGAACCCCCGCATTCTGCTGAAGATGGACATCAAGGAGTTCTTCCCGACGGTGACGTGGCGGCGCGCGAAGGGCGTGTTCCGCCGCGCCGGCTACCGCGACGGCATCAGCACGCTGCTCGCGCTCATCTGCACCGAAGCGCCGCGCGAGATCGTGACCGTCGAAGGCAAGACCTACTACGTTTCGCTTGGGCCGCGCTGCTTGCCGCAGGGCGCGCCGACCAGCCCCGCGATCACGAACGCGCTGTGCTTGCGGCTCGACCGCCGGCTCGCGGGGTTGGCGAAGAAGTACGGCTGGCGCTACACCCGCTACGCGGACGACCCATGGCTTCCAAGGTGAGGAACCGCGATGTTCAAAGGGTTTCGTCATCGGAATGGCACTCCATGTGCAAATTGCGAATGCCGAATCTCGAAAACCTCTGGAAAACAAGCATTTCACACCTTGGAAGCCATGGCGGATGACCTCACCTTTAGCTTGCCGAGCGACCACAAGGGGCCGCCGAAGCTCGGCGCGATGATGGGGTGCGTGACGCGCATCGTCGCGGGCGAGGGCTTCGAGATCAAGCAGGAGAAGACGCGCGTCCACCGCACCGGCGGCCGGCAGAGCGTGACCGGCCTCGTGGTGAACGGCGACGGCCCGCCGCGAACGACGCGTAAGTTGCGCCGGCAACTCCGCTCCGCGATCCACAAGCTGAAGACGAACAAGCCGCTGCAAGAAGGCGAATCGCTGGCGCGGCTGACCGGCTACGCGGCGTTCGTCCACATGACGAACGCGGAGTTGGGCCGCAAGATGCTGGCCGACCTTCAGGGCTTCGAGGGCAAGCCGGAAGGCCCGGCGGTGTGAGCCTCCGCAACCGCGAGCGCTTCGCCGAGGAACCAAACCGCTTCGTGAGGCTTCTCAAAGTACACTGCGGAGCGGGCAGCTTCGGTGAGGGCGATGCTTCGCGAGGTGAAGGGGACCGCTGCCCCCTGCGACGGCGGATCGGGCACGAGTCGGTTCACGACGCGAGTCGCAAGAGCGGAGATTCCCTCTCCCGTGAGCGCGGAAATGGCGAGTGCTGCGACGGGGAAATCACCCGGCCACAACGAGCGATCGGATTTGTTCTTCGCCCAGACCCACCGCGTCGAGAGTAGCCCTTCGACTACTCCACTCGTGATTGTGGGGAATACCGGGTCGGACACAGAAGCGTCTATCACCCAAACCCCCAAATCAGCGTCCGTCAATGCTTGATGTGCCCGTTCAATTCCCTCCGCTTCCAACCCTTCCGCATCCCTCATTCCGGCGGTGTCGATCAGTTCGACGGGCCAGCCATCGAACGCGACGCGCACGCTGACTGCGTCGCGCGTGGTGCCGGCCACTTCGGAAACGACGGAACGCTTGTAGCCCGCGAGTGCGTTGACGAGCGAACTCTTCCCGACGTTCGGCGGGCCCGCGATCACCACCTTCCACGGCTCGACCAGATGCCGGCCGACGGTGTTGCCGAGTGCCGCTAGCCGGTGTAGCGGGTCGCGTGCTTCCACGGGATCGGTTTCAACCAGCGCGAGGATGCGCCGAACTTCGTTTGCGAACGCGCCGTTGAGTTGGTCGAGGATGATGCTCGCGGTGCGGAGAGTTGGGGCTTGTTCCAGAAGGCGAGCGGGGGGCGTAAGCCCTCCGAGTGAATCAC
>CANLGS010000125.1 GCA_947490035.1 Gemmataceae bacterium | reverse complement strand
GTCTGCAACCACGTGAGCTACGTCGATTGGCTGGTGCTGTGGGTCGCGTGCCCGCGACCGGCGACGTTCGTGCTGTGGGGGAGTTACTACCGCAACCCGGTGTTGCGGTTCTTCCTGTCGTGGGCGCGGCGGAACACAATCCGCATCGACGGCCGCGCCACGCAGCCGCACGCGATTAACGACAGTCTGAAGCGGCTCGCGTCGGCGCTGGACGCGGGCCGCGTGGTGGTGATGTTTCCCGAAGGCGCGCTATCGCGCACCGGGAACATGCTCCCCTTCGGGCGCGGCGTCGAGCGCATCCTGAAACTGACGACAGGTGCCGTGTCGGTGATCCCGGCTTGCACCGCGGGGTTGTGGAACGGGTTCTTCAGCCACGGCGCGGGGCCGATCTTGCGGAAGTGGCCGAAGGCGTTCCGGCCGCGCGTGAGTGTGCTGTTTGGGGAGGCGATTCAAGAACCCCTCCCCCCAGCCCCCTCCCCCAAGAAGGGAGGGGGAGCCGGATTTACTCCCCCTCCCTTCTTGGGGGAGGGGGCTGGGGGGAGGGGTTCTTCGCTGCGCCTGGCCGTGCAAGAAGCAACAGCCGACCTCGCCATCCTCGAAAGCGCTTACCTGTTGCCGGTGCATCGCCGGTTCGTGCGGGTCGCGTCGAAGTTCCGCCGCCTGTTCAAGCCCGCGATCGTGGACAACTCCGGCGGGCCGGCACGCACGCTTACCTGGGGGAAACTGCTCGTCGGTGCCTTGTGCGTCACGAAGTACCTCCGCTCGCGCGTGGGCGATGCGCCGAACGTCGGCATCTGGCTCCCGACGGGTTTGGGCGGCGCGCTCGCCAACATCGGGGTCGCGTTCCTGGGCAAGGCGGCGGTGAACCTCAACTACACCGCCGGGACCGCGGCCGTGCGCTCCGCGGTCAAGCAGGCCGGCGTGCGCGTCGTTATCACCGCGAAGAAGTTCACGGCGCGAGTGCCGCTCGACCTCCCCGACGACGTGCAACTGATCTACCTCGAAGACGCGCTCGAATCCGTCACCAAGTGGCAGCGCGTCGGCACGTTTCTGCTCGTTCTCCTGTTACCCGGCTGGGTCATTGATCGGTTCCTGTTGGGGTTACACCGGCACCGGCTCGACGACGTGCTGACCATCGTCTTCAGCAGCGGCAGCACGGGCGAGCCGAAAGGGGTCGTGCTGTCGCACCGGAACATCGCCGCGAACACCGACGCGTCGCTGCGCACGCTCGAAGTGGTGCCGGGCGAGGTGCTGTTCGGCATCCTCCCGTTCTTTCACAGCTTCGGGTACACGGTGTGTCTGTGGCTGCCGCTAAACGCGGGGTGTGTCGCGGTGTACTTCCCGGACCCGCGGCAGGCGAAGGAGGTGGGCGAGATCGCGCGCACCACCCGCGCGACGGTGATGGCCGCGACCGCGACGTTTCTCCGCTTCTACTTGCGCCGCTGCGGCGCCGACGATTTCCGCACGATCAGGCTCATCATCTGCGGGGCCGAGAAACTGCCGGTGAAACTCCAGGGCGAGTTCCAGGATAAGTTCGGCGTGCTGCCCCTGGAAGGCTACGGCTGCACCGAGTTGTCGCCGGTCGTGTCGTGCAACATGGCGGACGTGAACGTCGGTGGGATGGCGCAACAGCGGAACGCTCGCGGCACGATTGGCCTCCCGATCGTTGGCGTGTGCGTGCGCGCCTTCGACCCCGACACGCTGGAGGCGCTCCCCGTGGGCGCGGAGGGCGTGTTGTGCGTGAAGGGGCCGAACGTGATGGTCGGCTACCTGCACCAGCCGGAGCGAACGGCGCACGCGATTCAGAACGGCTGGTACAACACCGGCGACATGGGCCTGATCGAGCCGAACGGCTTCGCGCGCATCACGGGCCGGATGTCGCGGTTCGCGAAGATCGCCGGCGAAATGATTCCGCTGGAGAAGCTCGATGACGAGATGCACGAAGTCCTCGCGACCGGCGGCGAACGCATGTTAGCCGTGGCAGCGGTGCCCGACGAGAAACGCGGCGAGCGTCTCATCGTGCTGTACCTTCCCGAAATCGAGGCGAAGCTCTCGGACTTGCTCGCGTCGCTGTCGAAGCGCGGCATCCCGAACCTGTGGGTGCCCGACCGCCGCGACTGCTACCCCGTGGACGCGATGCCCGTCCTCGGCAGCGGCAAGCTCGACCTGAGGAAGCTCGGCGACATCGCGAAGGAACTGTCTGGAGTGTAGTCATCACGCTCCGCGTGATGTCTGGTGTGACTGTGTGACTGGCAGAAATAAGACAGAAATAAGACATCACGCGGAGCGTGATGACTACACTCCAGACATCACGCGGAGCGTGATGACTACTCTCAAGACCACCGGAGGCTCGCCCGTGTCGCGTCGCAAGTTCCTGACCGCGCGCTGGTGCAACCTGATCCTCGCGAACTACGCGGTGCCGGAGGAACTGCTGCGCCCGCTGGTGCCGCCGGGGTGCGATCTCGACCGCCGCGACGGAGCGTGCTGGGCCAGTCTGGTCGGCTTCCAGTTCCTCGGCACGCGCGTCCTCGGCGTCGGCTGGCCGGGGTTCCGCAACTTCCCCGAGTGGAACCTCCGCTTCTACGTCTCCCACAACGGCGAGCGCGGCGTGTGCTTCGTGCGCGAGTTCGTGCCGCAGTGGACCGTCGCGACGCTGGCGCGCGTGATCTACAACGAACCGTACCGCGCCGCAAAAATGACGATGGCGATTCAGGAGCAACCCGACGCGCTCACCGCGACCTACACGCTGAAGTGGGCCAAGCGCGTTCACTCGCTCAGAGCAGTGGGCGCGAAGCCCGCGTTCCGGCCCGCACCCGACAGTCCAGAACACTGGTTCAAGGAACACTCGTGGGGCTTCGGCACGAGTCGTCGCGGGAAGCTGATCCGCTACGAAGTGAACCACCCGGAATGGGACGTGTACCCCGTGCGCGAGTTCGCGGCCGATGTCGATTGGGCGACGCTGTATGGCCCGGAGTGGGCCGCGATGAACGGGGCGCAGCCCGCGAGCGTGGTACTGGCCGTCGGGAGCGAGATCGCGGTGTTCCCGAAGGGGTGAACCCGCGCGCGGCAGCGTGTGTCTCGCTCGCGGAGGTTCAGCCATGTCACGTTCGGTCAAGTTCGCGCGGTGCGTGTTCGTTCTGCGCTACCACGTCGAGAACCTGCCGGCCGGCAGCACGGTGATCGACGCGAGCAGTTACGCGGAGTCGCCGTATTGCGAACTCAGCCCGATGTGGGTTCACGGCGGAATCCCCATTCCCGGAATGCCGGGCGTGACGAGTGATACGGTCGAAGGCGTGTGGCAGGGGCTGAAGATGATTCGCGGGAAGACGGCACCGCGTTACTTCCGCGGACCGGGAGCGAAGCGCGGCGGGAAGCCGTCCGGTCACTCGTTCGGCAAGAAGCAACTCGGTGTCGTGGACGCACGCCGGTTGATCTACGTTCCCACCTACGAGTGGATGCTTGAGAACCGCATTTCGCCGGACGTGCTTCGGGGCTTCACCGACGCGGCGCTCGCGGGCGTGCCGCAGCACTTCCACGACGTCGGGGACAACGGCGACCCGAACGACGCGGACCAGCCGCTCGCGCACGCGGCCGTTCTGGTGCGGTACCTGAACCGCAAGTGCGCGGAACGCGAAGCGTCTTAACGAGCCGCGACCGCAAGGGAGTGGGTGAGGCCTACCGCTCCCTTGCGGTCGCGGCTCGTTAAGACACTTGGCATCAATCGCAGCACGTCACGGCTCCTTGTCCAACACCCGCGGCGCGACGACCGACGGGAACTTCAGTAAGTCCGGGTCGAGCAGGAACAGGTGCCGGCGACCGGGCACGTCCGGCGCGTCGATGATGACCTTGTCGCGCAGGCGCAGCACTTCGACCACTGTCTGGTAGGTGAGCCGCGTTTCCATCAGCGCGCGGCGTTCGGTCAGCATCTTCGCGCGGCGCTCGCTGATGTCCTTGTCCACCGCGGTCGGGTCTTGCTTCGCACCAATGCGATTCGCGCGTTCGGTTGCGAGCGCCGCCTCCTCCGCGTCGGTCAGCTTTGTGCGCGCGAGGTGCCACGCAACGAACGCGTCGCGGTCGGCCTTCGCGCCTTCGGTCTTCGCGTGTGCGTCGGCCGCGGTCCGTTTCAGTATCCAGTCGGCTTCTTCTTCCGCGCGGCGGCGCGTGCGGATCGAACTCGCGAGCGATTCGTTCACCACTCGGTCGCGCTCCTGAATCGCCTTCGCCACCGTGTGATACGAGTTCACCACCTCCGGCGGCGGATGCAGATCGTGAAGGGTGAAGCCATCGAGCGCGACGCCCATGCCGTCGGGCGCGGCGTCTGAGAGCCGGCGGCTCAGACGCTCCAGCGCCGTGCGCTCCAACTCCGCACGCTTCACCGTGAGCAGTTCGAGGAACCGGTTGCTCGCGACCAGTTCGCGCAGCACGGCTTCGGCGGATGAGCGCACCACGCCGTCCGGGTCGCGCGTAGCGAACAAGTACAGTCGCGGATTGTCAACGCGGTAGCGCACGGTCGCAAGGATTTCGACGAGGTCGCCGTCGCCGGTAATCATCACCGCCTCGTCGGTGAGCCGGCCGACGCCGTCGCCGTGGCCGCTCGTCCAGGTGTTGCTGCCGGCGCCTTTCTTCTGCGCGTCGGGCACCACGCGGAAGCCGAGTTCGACGCTGCGCACTTCGTCCGAGCGCAGGCGAGTGACGGTTTCGACCGGCCACGGCCAGCGCACGTGCAACCCCGGCGGCAGGTCGGTCGTCACTTCGCCGAACCGCCGCACGACACCGACTTCGCCGTACTCGATCTGCGCGAACGACGTGCCGAGCAGCACCAGCACCGCGACGCCGATCAGCCCGGCGCGGAGGAGCTTCCAGCGGTGTGTGATCGCGTGAAGCGCGCCATCGACGGAGAACCTGCCGAGCCAGCCTTCGACGGTCTTCGCGGCGCCGCGTGCGCGCGACAGCGTGCGGTTCTCTTTGCGGTCGAACGCGAGCAGGCGCATCGAGTTGAGCAGCACCGCGAGCGAACCGAACTGGTGGTAGATGACGGCCGCGAGCGGGGCCGACTCGTACCACTCCGGCGAAGCGGCAAAGAGCGGCCACAGCAGCCCCGTGAGGAGGATGCCGACGAGGTTCACGCCGAACGCGAACACGAGGATGTTCTGGCGGATGATGCGGACCGTTTCTCGCGCCAGCCCGACGAGCAGCGGCAGCGGCGCGAGCGGCGCGCCCATCATCACGATGTCGCCGGCTTCGGCGGCGACATCGGTCCCGCTGCCGATGGCGATGCCGACGCCGGCGCGCGCGAGCGCGGGCGCGTCGTTGATGCCGTCGCCGACGAAGGCGACGCTCGAAGAACCTACCCCCCCGCGTCGCCACCCATTCCGCCTTCTGCGCCGGCAGCATCTCCGCGTGAACTTCCGTGACCGGCAGTTGCTCCGCGATGGCCTGCGCGACCGCGGCGCGGTCGCCGGTCAGCAGCGCGATGGGCGTGATGCCGAGCGCGCGAAGATCGGCCAGCACCTGTGCCGCTTCTGGGCGGAGCGTGTCGCGCGCGCCCAGCACGCCGAGCACCACGCCGTTGCTCGCCACCACCAGAGACGTGCGCACGACCAGCAGCGAGGTTTGCCCGGCCGCGTCGAGTTGTTCGAGCGCGGCCAGTGCTTCCGGCGGAAGCGCGACGCCCTGTTCTTCGACCAGCCGCCGCGTGCCGACGATGAGTGTGATTCCGTTCGCGGTCGCGGTCACGCCGGCGCCGGGGTGCGCCTGGAACGCCTCGACCGGCGGCACCTCCAGACCGCGCGCGCCGGCCTCGCGCACGAGGAGCCGCGCGAGCGGGTGTTCGCTCCGCTGTTCGGCGGTCGCGGCGGCCGTGAGCAGTTGCTCGCTGCTAACATCACCCAGCGGAATCACGTCGCCGAGTTCGAGCTTGCCTTCGGTCAGCGTGCCGGTTTTGTCGAACGCGAAACAGGTGACCGCCGCGAGCCGTTCGAGCGCCGACCCACCCTTGATGAGTACGCCCGTGCCCGCGAGTCGGCCGAGCGCCGCGATCACGGCGGCAGGCGTGGCGAGGATCAGCGCGCACGGGCACGCGACCACCAGCACCGCCAGCGCTGGGTACGCGGCCACCTTCGCGGCGGCTTTCAGTGTGGGCTTGGGGAAACCCGGTGTGGGCGTGCCCGAGACCTGATACGCGACGTTCCCGACAAAGGTGAGAAGTGCGAGGCCTAGCACGACCGGTAGGAAGTATCGCGCGAGTCGGTCGGCGTAGCGTTCGAGCGGTGCCTTGTCCTTGAGCGCCTGTCCGGTGAGTTCGATCACCTGCCCCGCGACGGTTTGCCGTGCGACTTTCTTCGTTTCGACCGTGAGGGAACCGAACTGCACCACGCTCCCCGCGAGGACCGCGTCGCCCGGTCCCTTATCAACAGGAAGGCTCTCGCCGGTGATCGCGCTCGCATCGACCGCGGAGCGCCCGTCGATGACGACGCCATCGACCGGCACGCGCCCGCCGGGCTTCACTACCACCTTGTCGCCGACGATCACGTCCGCGGTGAACGTGCGCACTTCGACGCCATCGCGCAACACCCAACACCGGTTGGGGAACAACTCCGCGAGCTTGCCGAGCGCGTTCTGCGTGCGCGAAAAGGTGTACGCTTCGAGGCACTCGCCGACGAGACCGATGAACACGACTTCCGCGGCGACGACCGGCTCTTTGAGGATGATGGCCGCGAGGCACGCGATGGCGAGCGCGAGGTCGGATCCGATGCGCCCTTCAAAGAGCGCTTCGAGCGACGTGTACAAGGCACGCGCTCCGCCGACGACGGCCGCGACGAGCGCATAACGGAAGCCGAACAGCTCGCGATTCCACGAGTACGTTTCGACGCCCTGACCCTTCAGCCACGCCGCGATGAGGGGCCACAGGTCGGCCGCGAGCAACCCGCCGATGAGGGCCGTGAGCGCGTACAGCGCGAGCGGCTTTTCGCCGTGGAACGGGTCGTCAACGGTGCTGATCTCGCGGTGCATGGGGCTATGGTATGTTCAACGCCGCGTATCAACTTGCGTGCGCCCTGTTCATCGCGTAATTTGCGCATTTAGATTGGTCGATGAAAGTCAGCGAGAGGCGAGCGAGAGGGAAGGTGCGCGATGAAACGGCTTCTGTGTTTGGTGTCGCTCTGGGCGTTGGGTTGTACTGACACCCCTCAAACGCCTCCCAAATCCCAAGAACAGGGTGGTCAGTAAAAGCCGGATGTTGATCCAGCAACGACGCTGAAGGCGGTCCGCGACAAGGGCCTCGCGAAGGTACGCGCGGGCAGTTGGTCTATTTCCGACACGACTTTCGATGTTCGGAAGACCGATTCTCTGGTGTCGCCCTACGTCGGCGAAATCAGTTTCACCGGGAGCGCGCAAGACCCGAAGTACACCGAACCTCTGGAGCGAGAAGTTCGGATGGAGTATGCGTATCAAAGCGGCAAATGGGTACTCAGCAAAGTTCACTGGCGACCCACAACTGGCAATGCGAAATGGATCGTCACTACCCCTCCGGTGTCGGCGGAAAATTCGCTGTCGTCGTTCAAAGAGTTAGTGGATGCGTTCACTCCATAGGGGGGCACATGAGCGTGCAAGACGAAACCCAAGACCGCGACGCAGAGTCAGCCTACGACGAAATGGTGGAGCGTCTCAGGAACCAGACGATGCGGAAGTCTTCTCCGCCAGGAAAGCCGATCAACGGCGACGTGGCGAAGTACCTCAGCTACCGGGAGGCGTGGACTCGCATCGCTCTTGCTCAAGAACACGGCTTCTCATTTGAAGCGATTACGATTTTGGAAAGTATCATTACCGATCGCTTGCAACTGTACTTGGCTGCGGTCGGGGTCGTCACGGGAACGGGGCACGAAGGACTCGGATTGTTGATCCGCCGATGGCAAGAAGTGCATCCCGAACCAATCACCACTGACGGGATTGAGAATTTGCAAGCGGCTGTCGATCTTTGGCGCGTTGCCCGAAATCGTGCAATCCACGGAATTGTTCGGTCCCCGGCACGGGCGGATGCATCTCGTATCGATGAATTTCTGACTGATACACAGAAGGCTGTCACCGATGGCGTGGCGCTCGCCAAAGTTGTGGGTAACTGGTCCAAGCGGGCCACTCGTTTGCTGGTAAAAGCAAACGAAAACTAACCATCCGGCCACCGATCTGATTGTCTGAGCGGTGTCGTCAACCGCGCGGGCCGCGTTTCACCAGTACAGCTTGTCCAGACTCACGTTGCCACCGCTGAAGACGATGCCGACCTTCTCCACGCCCGCGAGCGACTTGAACCCGTCGCCCATCGCCACTGCCGCACCCACCGCGCCGCTCGGTTCCACGATCAGCTTCATGCGCTCCCACACGAGGCGCATCGCGGCGCGGATTTCGTCTTCGGTTACCGTGAAGATGCGTTCCACCTGATCGCGGATGATCGGCCACGTGAGCGCGCCGGTACTCGTAAGCAGCCCGTCCGCGATGGTGTTCGGGGCGGTCTGCGGAAT
>CANLGS010000124.1 GCA_947490035.1 Gemmataceae bacterium | reverse complement strand
GCTGGACAAGTTCTACAAGGCCATCGAGAAGGCGGCCGAGGAGATCGAGGACTTCCAGGAGAAGCAGCACTTCCTGAACACCGTGTACGAGCGGTTCTTCCAGGGCTTCTCGGTGAAGACGGCCGACACGCACGGCATCGTGTACACCCCGCAGCCGATCGTGGACTTCATGTGCGCGAGCGTGGAGGAGGTGCTGAAGGCCGAGTTCGGGCTGGCGCTCGGCGCCGAGGGCGTGACCATCCTCGACCCGTGTACCGGCACCGGCAACTTCGTGGTCAACCTGCTGAACCGCGTGCCGAAGAAGGACTTGCCGCGCGTGTACGCCAAGCAGTTGTTCGCCAACGTGGTCATGCTGCTGCCGTACTATATCGCGGCGATGAACGTCGAGCACGCGTACTTCGAGAAGACCGGCACCTACGCGCCGTTCGACGGTCTGTGCTTCGCGGACACGCTCGACCTCGTCACCGAGCGGCAACTGAACCTGTTCAGCGAGCGGAATGCCGAACGCATCGAGCACGAGAAGTTCGCCCCGGTCAACGTCATCATCGGCAGGCAACCCGCCGTACAACGTCGGCCAGCTCAACGAGAACGACAACAACAAGAACCGCAAGTACGCGGAGATCGACGCCCGCATCAAGCGCACCTATGCCAAGGACTCGAAAGCCACGAGCGTCAGCAAACTGAACGACCCGTATGTGAAGTTCTTCCGCTGGGCGACGGATCGGCTGAAGGGGCGCGACGGAGTTGTGTGCTACGTCACGAACAACAGCTTCGTGGAACAGATCGCGTTCGACGGGATGCGCAAGCACCTGCTCCAAGACTTCACCCGTGTCTATCACCTTCACCTTGAAGGGAATGTGCGCGAGAACCCGAATCTGTCGGGCACCGCGTACAACGTATTTGGCATTCAGGCCGGTGTCGGCATTACCATCGCGGTGAAGTCGGCCAAGCACATCGACCGCAAGTTGCTCTTCCACCGCATCGACAAGAACCTGAAACGGGCCGCGAAACTACAATGGATTGCCAGCTACGGCCATGTCGGAAAGGTGCCGTGGCAGGAGTTGAACCCGGACAAGCACAACAACTGGCTTGTCCCGAAGAACGCCGACGAGTTCGAGAGATTCCTACCCATCGGGAGCAAGCAGGGGAAAGCCGCGGCAGACGGAAAGGCGCGGGTGATCTTCAAGGACTACAGTCTCGGAGTGGCGACTCACCGCGACAGCGTGGTATACGGGTTCGATCAGGCCGAGCTCGCCGACCGGATCAAGAATTTCGTGAAAGCGTACAACGCGGAGTTGGATCGATTCGCGCGTGAGGGCGATGTATCCAAACCAGACGCGTTCGACTGGAGCGAGGAAATCGCCTGGGACCGCGACCTTAAGCGGGATGCTGTGAAGGGGAATGCCGCCACGTTTCATGCGGAGCATCTGCGTCAGGCGATGTACCGACCATTGACGTCGAACTGGCTTTACTTCGACAGATTGTTAAACGCTGAGACATATTCACTCAGAGGCCATTACCCGAATGCCGCGAACGCAGCCAACAACCAGAGTCTCGTGCTCAGCGACATCGGTTGCCGGTCTTCGACTCAGAGTGTATATTGTACTCGCGGAATTGCAGACCTTCATCTCTGCTCGTCTCTCGACGGACACCAGTGCTTCCCGTTCTACGTGTACGCTGCGGACGGCACGAACCGGGAGAACATTACGGACTGGGCGCTGAAGCAGTTCAAGTCGCACTACAAGGACAAGAAGGTGACGAAGTGGGACATCTTCCACTACGTGTACGCGGTGCTGCACCACCCCGGCTACCGCACGAAGTTCGCGGACAACCTCAAGAAGAGTCTGCCGCGCATCCCGTTCGCGCCGGACTTCCGCGCGTTCGCGACCGCCGGCAAAGAACTGGCCGAACTGCATGTCGGCTACGAGGGGTTGGAGCCGCACCCGCTGACGTTCGTAACGGCGGACGGCGTGCCGTTGAGCTACGCCGTCACCGACAAGATGAAACTGAACAAAGCCAAGACCGAACTGCGGGTGAATGACTCGCTGACGCTCGCGGGGATTCCGCCAGAGGTATTCGCGTACCGCCTCGGCAACCGCTCGGCGTTGGAGTGGGTGATCGACCAGTATCAGGTGTACACAGACACGCGTTCGGGGATCAAGTCGGACCCGAACCGCGCCGACGACCCGGAGTACATCGTCCGGCTCGTCGGGCAGGTGGCGAAGGTGAGTCTTGAGACTGTCCGCATCGTGGGGGCTGCCGGTGGACTTCGCAAGCCGGCCGCGGCCGCGGTCAGCCCAGCGTGACGCTGTTGAGGAACTCGGCGTTCGTCTTGTGCTTGCTCAGTTGCTTCAGCAGCAGGTCCATCGCCTCGACCGTGTTCATGTCCGCCAGGATGCGGTGCATGATGTGAACCAGCCGCAGTTCGTCCTCGCCGCGCAGCAGTTCCTCCTTGCGCGTGCCGCTGCGGTTCACGTCGATCGCGGGGTACACGCGGCGGTCCACCATGCGCCGGTCCAGGTGAATCTCCATGTTGCCCGTGCCCTTGAACTCCTCGAAGATGACCTCGTCCATCTTCGACCCGGTGTCCACCAGCGCGGTCGCCAGGATGGTCAGCGAGCCGCCCTGGTCGATGTTGCGGGCGGCGCCGAAGAACCGCTTCGGCTTGTACAGCGCGGTCGCGTCCAGACCGCCGGAGAGCAGCTTGCCGCTGCCCGGCGACACCGTGTTGTACGCCCGCGCCAGCCGCGTGATCGAGTCGAGCAGAATCACCACGTCGGTGCCGTACTCGACCAGCCGCTTCGCCTTCTCGATGACCATCTCGCTCACCTGCACGTGGCGCTCGGGCGCCTCGTCGAACGTGCTCGACACCACCTCCACGCGCGGCCCCTTCACCGTCCGCGCCATGTCGGTCACTTCTTCCGGCCGCTCGTCGATCAGCAGCACGATGACGTAGCATTCCGGGTGGTTGGCGATGATCGAGTTCGCCATTTTCTGAAGGAGAACCGTCTTCCCGGTTCGCGGCGGCGCGACGATCAGCCCGCGCTGCCCCTTCCCGATGGGCGTGATGAGGTCGATGACGCGGGTGTCGAGTTCGTCCGGGGTCGTTTCGAGCCTGAGTCGGCCCTCCGGGTGCAGCGGCGTCAGGTCGTCGAACACCACCTTCTGCGTGAGCAGGTCCGGCTCGGCGTAGTTGATGGCCTCGACGCGGAGCAGCGCGAAGTACCGCTCGTTCTCCTTCGGCGGGCGCGTCTGGCCCGCGACCACGGCCCCGGTGCGCAGCCCGAACCTGCGGATCTGCGACGGCGAAATATAAATATCATCGGGGCACGGCAGGTAGTTGTAGTCCGGGCTGCGGAGGAACCCGAAGCCGTCGGGCAGCACTTCGAGCGTGCCCTCGCCGAACATCAGGCCGTTGGCGGTGCTGAGTTCGCGCAGGATGCGGTACACGAGGTCTTGCTTCTTCATCCCCGCGTACTCTTCGCGCGGGATGCCTTCCTCCTTCGCGGCCTTCTGCAACTGCACGATGGTCATGTGCTGCAGTTCGGTGATGTACGTGTTGCCGCGCTTGATCTGCTCGTACCGCGAGTTCGTTTCGGCATCGAAGCCCTGCTCGTTCGGGTCGATGCGCGGCGGTGCCGGTGGCGCCGCGCGCGGAGCTTCTCGCACCTCTGACGGGTGCTCGCGCCGGGGCGGCTCTGGGGCAGCCGCTTGCGGCTTCGCGAGCGGCGGCGGGGTCACGACCGGGGGCGCGGGTACGGGCTTCGCGGCGTCCACGATGCCGGCGGCGAACCCGTCGTCCTCAACGGACTCCGTGGCGACCGAGGCGGGAACGACCACTGGTTGTTCGTCAGACGGCACGTCGGCTTTTCGAGCGCGGCCGCGCGGGGCCGGGCGCACGGGCTTGACGACATCAGACTTGGAATCAGACATGGGAAACCTCAACGGCGGGCACTGGAGGACAATCGAGCGAGCGCGGGGCCATCACCAGCGGGAGACGCGGTTGCGCTCCATGAACGCCGGCGACAACTCGGGTGAGAATCGGACCCGCACTCACGAACCGATCAACGGTAGCGGTTAACAACATACCGACCGAACGTCACAATCTTACACCGCTCCGCGCGTCACCTGAGTCAACACGCGATCAACTTCTTCTTGTAACTCGGCGAGACCGGCGTCGTTGACGACCACCGCGACGGCCCGCGCCTTCTTCTCCGCGGCGGGCCACTGGGCCGTTTCGCGCCGGGTGAGTTCCGCTTCGTCCCAGCCGCTGCGCGCCGCGAGCCGGGCGAGTCTCGCCTCCCGCGACGCGTCCACGTACACCAGCGAATCGACCACGTCGCCCCACCCGGCTTCGAGCAGCACAGGCGCGTCCAGGATGACGAACGCCACGCCTGGGTTCGCTTGCGCACTTGCGATTTCCGCGTGCGTGCGCTCCCCGATGTAAGGAAACACCGTCGCTTCGAGCGCGTTCCGCTGCGCGCGGTCGGCGAACACGATTCGCCCGATCTCCCGGCGGTCGAGCGTGCCGTCTTCGCGCCGAATACCTTCGCCCCACAGTTTCACGAGCGCCGCGACGATCTCCGGTTGTCGCAGTGCGTCGTGGCCGAGCGCGTCGGCATCAATCACATGCCCGCTCCGAAGTGCGAAGCACTTCGCCGCGGTACTCTTGCCCGCGCCGATCGCACCGATCAGCCCGATCACCGGCTTGGTGCCGTGTTTGAACGTCACTCCTCGCTCCGTGTTCGCGGCAGTGAAGCCCGCTCGATGAGCCGCGCCTCCAGTTTCGCGATGCGTGTGTCCAACCCGCGAGTGCCGAGTTCATCCCGCTCGTACCGCAAAACAAACAGTTCTTCTTCGGTCCGGTGCTCGCCACATTTCGAGACGACCAATTCACCCCGCCGAGCGTCAAGCCGGAAACCCGCGCGGCTGAAGAACGTGCCCTTAATCGCCGGCCACGACCGGTTTAACTCGCCGTGTTCTTTCCAAAACGCTTGGAACGACGGCCGCATCACCTCGGCGCTCGGATCGAACAGGACGTATTCCGAGACCGCGGTCCGGGCGAGCGTGTTCGGGGTACTGATCGTGTCGTTCTCTAGCGTATCCGCCGCGACGACGTTGATCCTGACACGCGGCGCGGCTTCGGGTGGGAGCATCGGCCCGTCCGACGTTACGATCCATCGAGATTCGATCCGCACGACGGCCACGTCGAACGTGGTTACGCACGTCGGAAACCCGTCGAGAAGTTGGCACCGCGCACCCGAAAGCACCGCCCACCCGGTGACAACAGTGTGCGCAGCGCTGAAACGAGCGTGTTCACGGCGCGGTCGTGGGAGTCCGGGTCATTCATGCCGCGCCTCTAATAAATCCCGCCGTGGATGCGATCCGCCGTCAGGTGCCCCGGCTTGTCGTCGAACCACGGCGTATCCCAGCCCCTGATCTTCTTCACTTGCTCTTTGCCTTCACCCGGCGCCTCGGCCGGCGGCTTGTCCGACTTCCACATGCTCTGGCAGCACGTGCAGCAGCCCGAAGCACCGATGGTCGCCAGAAGACCACCGACCAGCACCCCGACCCGGATTGCGTGAAGTCCCCACATCGTCTCTTCCCCCATTTCTCGCGCTCGCCCAGACTGACCGACTTCCCCAAGTCGGTTCCAGTTGCGAAACCGCGAGCGGCTTGCGGGGGCTTTACCCCGGCACGTCCTCCACTTCCAGCCAGTTCGGGCCGGCGGCCACGTCTACCTTCAGCGGCACGTCCAGTTTCATCGCGCCGGTCATTTCCTCGCGCACCAGCTTCGCTAGCGCCGCCACTTCCTTCGGCGGTGCCTCAAACACGAGTTCGTCGTGAACGGAGAGAAGCATTCGTGCTTGCATCTCCTCGGTCGCGAGCCGCTTTCGCACCGCGAGCATCGCGCGTTTGATCAGGTCCGCGGCCGAACCCTGAATCTCGTAGTTGATCGCCTCGCGCTCGGCCTGCCCGCGACCCTGGTACCGCGAGTTCGGGTTGATCGCCGTTGCGTTCAGGATGCGCTTGCGACCCAAGAGCGTGCGCACCTCGCCGGTTTTGTGCGCGTGTACCAGTAGCTTTTGCTGGTACTCCAGGACCTTCGGGTAGCGCGCGAAGTAGGCGTCGATGAACTCTTCGGCCTCCTTTCGCGGGATGCTCAGACGCATCGCCAAGCCGGTTGCGCTCATGCCGTAAAGGACGCCGAAGTTGACCGTCTTCGCCATCCCGCGTTGCGCCTTCGTGACCTCCGCTTCCGGCACCTTGAAGATTTGCGCCGCGACCGCCGCGTGAACGTCGCGGTCCTCCGCGAACGCGACCTTCAGCGTTTCGTCGCCGCAGAACTGCGCGAGCAACCGCAACTCGATCTGCGAATAATCCGCGGTTACGAGAACCCAACCGTCTTGCGGGATGAACGCCTTGCGGAGTTGGGCACCCTGCTCGGTGCGCATCGGGATGTTCTGCAAGTTCGGGTCGCTCGAACTCAGCCGTCCGGTTTCGGCCGACGCCTGATTGAACGACGTGTGAACGCGACCCTCTTTGTCCGCCATCGTCGGGAGTACATCGACGTAGGTGTTCTTGAGTTTGATGACCTTGCGGTACTCGATCAACTTCTTCGGCAGTGCGTGCCCGAGCGCCGCGAGACGTTCGAGCGACTCCTGATCCGTCGAAGGCTCGTTCTTGATGCCCGTCCGCTTCTGCACCGGGAGCTTCTGCTCGTCGAACAGAATCTTCTGAAGCTCCTTCAGCGAGGCGATGTTGAACTCGCGGCCGGCGAACGCGTGAATCTCCTTCTCCAGCCCCGCGAGTTCGGTCGCCATCTGCACGCCGAGTTGGGTCAGGAAGGCCACGTCCACGCGAATGCCGGTGCGCTCCATCTCGGCCAGCACGCCGATGAGCGGCACTTCGAGTTGGTCGTACAGTTCGCGAAACCCGCGTGCATCGAGTTGCGGTTCGTAGAGGGCGGCCAGTTGGAACGCGGCGTCGGCGTCCTCGCACGCGTAATCTCGGACGCGCGCGACCGGCACCGTATTCATCGTCGTCTGCTTCTTCCCCTTCCCGATCAACTCGCTGATCGCGATGTTCTTGTGCCCAAGCTCCGACTGCGTGAGGTCGTCCAACCCGTGAACGCGCGCGCCGGGGTCGAGGAGGTAGTGCGCGAGCATCGAGTCGCCCGCGACGCCCGCGAGTTGCACGCCGCTCGCCGCAAGCACGATCTGGTCGAACTTGATGTTGTGGTTGCGCTTCGCGATCTTCGCGCTCTCGAACACCGGCTTGAGCGCCGAGAGGGTCGCGTCGGGGTCGAGCGCCGCGTCTTCCTTCGGCGCGCGCACCGGGAGGTAATACGCGCGGCCCTTCTCCCAGCAGAACGAGTAGCCGACGATGGGATCGTGGATCGGGTCGAGGCCGGTCGTTTCGAGGTCGAAGACGAACGCGGCTTGCGCCTTCAACTCCGCGAGGAAGCTCTCGAAGGCATCAGCCGTGTCCACGGTCTTGTAGCCCGCGTAACTCCACCCGTCATTGGGCGCGGGCGGCGGTGCTTCGGCCGGCGCTTCCGCGGCTGGCGGCGCACCCTCGGCCCCCATCTCGTCTATTTGGTCGAACAGGCCAGGTGAGCGAGGGGCTTCAGCCCCCTGTTTCTTCTTCCCACGCTTCTTGGGTGTTGAAGGTTCAACAGGGGGCTGACGCCCCTCGCTCGCCTCGGACGTGAGACCCGCGGTCGCGAGCGCCTCGGCGTTCTTCTTCGCGCCGCTGCCCGCGAGCGTCTTGCGGACGCGCTCCGCGAACCCGCGGAACCCGAACTCGTGGAACAGTTCGAGCAACTTCTGGCCGTCCCAGTCGCGGCGCTTCCAGCCCTCCCAGTCGAACGCGACCGGCACGTTCGTGTCGAGCGTGACGAGTTGCTTGCTCTTCGCGAGGTTGCCGTTGGCGATGGAGTCGATGAGCGCATGGCGCGTCTTCGGCCCGCCGGGGGCTTCCGCCGCGTGCGCGATGAGGTTGTCGAGCGTGCCGTACTGCTGAAGCCACTTCGCCGCGGTCTTCGGGCCGACGCCCATCACGCCGGGGATGTTGTCCACGGAATCGCCGACGAGCGACTGGAAGTCGATCACTTGATCCGGGCGCACGCCCCAGTCCGCGAGGATGCCGGCCGCGTCGAGGACTTCGTAGTCCTTGCGCAGGTTCAACATCTTCACCTTGTCGGTGACGAGCTGGCGGCAGTCCTTGTCGGCCGTGCAAAGGAACACGTTCGAACCCCGCGCCGCGGCCTGCGCGGACACCGTCGCCATTACGTCGTCGGCCTCGTAACCGGGCATGATGAGGAACGGAATCCGCATCGCCTCCATCACCCGGTGGATGAGCGGCTCTTGAACCAACAGGTCGGGCGGCGGCGGGTCGCGTTGGGCCTTGTAGGTCGGGTCGATGGCGACGCGGAAGGTCGGCTGTTCGTGGTCGAGGGTCGCGATGAGGTAGTCGGCGCCGCGGTCGTACAGGTTCATCAGAGCGCGCGCGACGCCGAAGACGGCAT
>CANLGS010000123.1 GCA_947490035.1 Gemmataceae bacterium | reverse complement strand
GGCGTTCAGGTTGCCGCGATAGCCGGGGTGCGCGGCGCCCTTGTCCTCCATCATGTGCCCGACGCCCGCCTGATGCGGGTACAGCCCGGTCAACAGGCTCGCGCGCGTCGGGCAGCAGCGGGCCATGTTGTAGAACTGCGTGAACCGGACGCCGCCGGCCGCGAGCGCATCGAGGTTGGGCGTCGCGATCTCGCCGCCGTAGCAGCCGAGGTCGGAGAAGCCCATGTCGTCGGACAGGATGACGATGACGTTGGGCTTCGCGGGTTCGGCCGCGCTCCCGCCACTCGCGACGAGCGCGAGAACGGCCAGCGCAACGACAGGCTGGAAGCCTGTCCCACGAATGAAGCGGATCATTTCACGTTCTCCTTGAGTTTGTTGGGCGGTCTTCAGTGTGGTCCGCCGCGCCGCGGCGGTTCTTCGCGGATCAAAGGCAGAAGACCGCCGCGGAGCGGCGGACCACACTGAAGCACGAATCACTTCGCCTGCCCCTTGAGTTTGTCGAACCGCTGTTTCATCTCCGCGAGCATCTTCTCGCGGGTCGGGTCCGCGACGAGATTCTTCTGCTCCTGCGGGTCGGCCTTCAGGTCGAACAGTTCTTCGTACTCGAAGTCCGGCCAGAGGATGTACTTCGCGTCGTGCCGCACGAGCGCCTGCGACGCGGGAATCTTCTCTTTGTTGCCGATGATCGCGTGTTCGTAGAAGAACTCGTCGCGCCAAGCGGGGTCGGGTTTCTTCGCGTCGCGATAGAGCGGCGCGAAGTCGCGCCCTTGCATCGTCTTCGGCGCGGCCACGTTCGCCGCGCCCAAAATGGTCGGCGCGATATCGACGTTCAGCACGAAGTCGCCGTTGGTCTTGCCCTTCGCGGCGGCCGGCATTCGCGGGTCGCGCACGATGAGCGGCACGCGAATGCTCTCCTCATACGGATACCACTTGTCCGCGAGGCCGCGCTCGCCGTGGAAGTAGCCGTTGTCGCCGGTGAATACGACGAGCGTGTTGTCGAGCACGCCCTGCTTCTTCAACTCCGCGAGCAGCTTGCCGCAGGTCGTGTCAACTTCCGTGCAGAGGCGGTAGTAGTTCTTCATCATCGTCTGATACTTTTCCGGTGTATCAAAGCGCCACGTCCAGCGCTTGCGGCCCTCGTTCTCGGCCTTCTGGAGGAACGGCGGGAGGTTCTTCAACGCCGCTTCAGTGGCGAGCGCGGGGATAGGAATCTTGTCGTTCGCGTACAGTTCCGCACTGCCGGGTTGCGGCAGGTACTGCTTGGGGTTGCCGTCCTCCGCGTGCGCCGCGAAGAACGCGACCGTCAGGCAGAACGGCTTGTCCTGCGGGCGCTTCTGGAGAAACTCCACCGCGTCGGTTTCGTTCAACTGCGTGACGTGAACCGGCTCCGCGTCTTTCTTCTTGATCCAGTGCGTACCGGCGTAACTGCGGCCGAAGTCGTAGCGCTCCTTCGGGAACGCGCCGTTGTGCCACTTGCCGACGTGCCCCACCCAGTAGCCGTTATTGCGCAGCAGTCCGGGGAAGGTTTCGGCCCACGGCGTTTTGAACATCAGGAACGCTTCGTTGCCGTGCCGCGACATCCACTGACCCGTTAACAGCGACGCCCGGCTGACGCCGCAGATAGAGGTGGTGACGCACGACCGCGTGAAGCGGAACCCGTCGCTCGCGAGCGCGTCGAGGTGCGGCGTCTTCAGAATCGGATGACCGGCGCAGCCGAGCGTGTCGTGCCGCCAGTCGTCGGCGAGCAGCACGACGACGTTCATCGGCTTCGGGTCGGCCGCGCCGACGACCGCGGGCGCGGTCAGCACGCAAGCGAGGGAGAGGATCGCGCGTCTCATGGAGTCCTGCCTTTGGCGAGCGGGGGGCGTAAGCCCCCTGTTAAAACGCACACATTCCATCGCACGAAAGCGAGACGAGAGGGACAACTTTAACAGGGGGCTTACGCCCCCCGCTCGCCAAGAGCGAGCGTCATTTCTTCGCGGGCGGCGCGTCCCAGACGTGCGACATCAGTTCGTAAATGTCCGGCTCGCTCTCCTTCAACTCGGCCCGGTTGAACGGGAAGAAGTCGTTCGCGCCGAAGTAGCTCTCGGTCATCTCCGCGAAGAACTCCTTGTGGTTGGTCAGTGCGTAGTGCTTCACGCGTCGGCCGTCGTACAGCAGCGTCTTCTCGCCGCGACCGCTCTTCTTGTACTTCTCGAACACCTCCTTCACGCGAGGCTCGTCGAAGCCCAACACCTGATCGTGGTAAGCGTGCGCCAGTTCGTGGAGAATCACCCACGGTTGCTCGTTGATGTTCCGCTTGGTGGCGACATCGGCCGCGCGCGGCAGGTGGACGCACTTCGCGAGATCGGCCGAGTAGCCGTTCGCTTTGAGCCAGCCCGCATCGGGGTGGTACTGCATCGGGCCGAGGTTGCCGTGCGTCAGGTCGAGAACGATAGTCACCGCCTGCAACTTCTTCAACTTGTCCGCCGGCACGACAACCTTGATGTCGCTCAACTTGTTTTCGAGGAACTTGAGCGCGCGCGTGCCCAACTCGTCGTCGGGCGCCTTCAGCAACCGGTCATCGACGCGAATCGTCCACCCTTCGAGCTTTTTCTCCGTGTGCGAGGTCGGCTTCGCCGGCTCCGGCTTCGCCTTCGGCGGGTCGTCGGCGCGAACTGGTGCGCCGATGAAGCAGAGACAGAGGAGAATCGCGGCTCGTGGGGCTGTCATGTGAACGTCTCGGTTGCGGGACGAGTTCGGGCGGCTACGATGATACCACGCCGTTTCGACACACAGAACAAGGATCGCAGTTACGCAGTTGGCTTTTCGCTTTGGTCACTGGTGCTCGCCGCCCTGTGCTACAGACGACGGCCCCTCTGGGGCGAAGAGAAGACACGCCGGTCTTTGCCTTTGCACCCCGGAGGGGTCGCCGTTTGTAGCACAGGGCGGAAGCCCTGTGCCGAAGGCCAAGCGGCGACTGCGTAACTCCTAACGAGGATCGCCGAATGTTCGCTCGCCCGTCGCTCGCGGGGTTGCTGGTGCTGTCGTTCAACGCGCCGGTGCTGTGCGCGGACCCGCCACAGCTTCAGGCGCAGCTCGCGAAGGAACCCGTGGCCGATCTCGCGCAGGCCGCGCGCGAACGCGGCGACGCCGGTCGCGGGGCGGTGCTGTTCTTCCAGCCGTTCCTCACCTGCGCGAAATGCCACGACGCCGAAACCGGCACGCAACTCGGCCCGGACATCGCGAAGGCCGGCAAAGAAGCCACCGCGGAGTATCTGGTCGAGTCGGTGCTGCTCCCCTCGAAGGTGCTGAAGAAGGGTTACGAATCGGTCGTCATCACGACGAAGGACGAACGCACCGTCACCGGGCTTGTCGCGGAGGAGACGCCCGCGGCGATCACGCTCATCGACCCGTCCGCGAACGGCAAGCGGATCGTGATCGCGAAAGCCGACATCGAGAAGCGCACGACGAGCAACAAATCGCTCATGCCCGAAGGGCTGGCGAACCTGCTCTCGGACCGGCAGCAATTCCTCGACCTCGTGAAGTACCTCATCGAAGTCGCGGAGGGCGGGCCGGCACGCGCGAAGGAACTGCGCCCCGCCGTCACCGCACTCGTCGTTCCCGAGTACGAGAAGGACATCGACCACGCCGGTCTTATTCGCGCGTGGGACGACAAGGCGCTGAAGCGCGGCGAGGCGATCTACACCCGCGTGTGCGCGAATTGCCACGGCACGAAAGATCAAGAAGGCTCGCTGCCCACGTCGCCGAAGTTCGCCGCGCACACCTTCAAGAACGGCAGCGACCCGTACAGCCTGTACCAGACGCTCACCCGCGGCTACGGCCTGATGGCGCCGCAGACGTGGATGGTGCCGCGGCAGAAGTACGACCTCATCCACTACCTGCGCGAAACGTACCTCAAGACGCACAACCCGACGCAGTACGCGAAGGCCGACGACGCCTACTTCGCCAAACTGCCGGCGGGGAAGAAGAACGAGTTCGGCCCAGTCGCGGTCAACGTCGAACCGTGGGTGCTGATGGACTACGGTCCGAGTTTGATGAACACCTACGCGGTCGGCGGGCCGGGGCCGGACTTCGCGTACAAGGGCATCGCCGTTCGTCTCGACGCCGGGGCCGGCGGCGTGTCGCGCGGCAACCGGTGGGCGCTCTTCGACCACGACACGATGCGGTTCGCCGCGGGGTGGAGCGGCGACAATTTCATCGACTGGAAGGGGATTCACTTCAACGGCCAGCATCAGATTCACCCGAAGCTCGCGGGTGAGGTTCACGTCGCGAACCCGGTCGGCCCCGGCTGGGCGGACCCCGCGACCGGTGGCTTCAAAGACCCGCGCCCGCTCGGGCGCGACAAGCGGCCCTACGGCCCGCTCCCGAAGGAGTGGGCGAAGTTCAAAGGCGTCTACCACTACGGCGACCAGACCGTCGTCTCGTACACCGTGGGCGACGCATCGGTTCTGGAACTCGCCGGCGCGGAAACGGACCGCGCGAGCGTCGTGTTCACGCGGACGCTCGAAATCGGCAAGTCGTCGCGCGAGTTGACCGCGCGCGTCGCCCCGACCGGCGTGGCGGTCGCGGTGACGGGTGACAACCGCGTGTCACTGGAAGAGCGCGACGGGTTCACGCTCCTCCGCATCCCCGCGGGCGCGACGCCGACGCGCGTGAAGGTGCTGCTCGCGAAGAGCGACGCGGCCGCGCTGAAGGCGTTCGCCAAGACCACGCCGGCACCGCGTGCGCTGGAACCGCTCACGAAGGGCGGGCCGAAGCGCTGGCCGGAGGTGCTCAAGGCGCCAGTCACAATCGGCAAGAACGACGGGCCGTTCGCGGTGGACACGTTCGGCCTGCCGGAGCGCAACCCGTGGAACGCACAACTGCGGCTGACCGGGTTCGACTTCTACCCGGACGGCAAGCGGATGGCCGTCTGCTCGTGGGACGGCGACGTGTGGCTCGTCGGCGGCATCGACAAGCCGGAAGCCGGGTTGACGTGGCAGCGCATCGCGTCGGGCCTGTTCCAGCCGCTCGGGCTGAAGTTCCGCGACGGCGCCATCTTCGTCTGCTGCCGCGATCAGATCGTCAAGTTGCGCGACTTGAACAATGACGGCGAAACCGACTTCTACGAGTGCTTCAACAACGACCATCAGGTAACCGAACACTTCCACGAGTTCGCGATGGGCTTGCAGACCGACGCCGACGGCAACTTCTACTACGCCAAGAGCGGCCGGCACGCACTCCCGGCGCTCGTGCCACACCACGGCACACTCTTGAAGGTGACGAAGGACGGCGCGAAGACGGAGATCATCGCGACCGGCTTCCGCGCCGCGAACGGCGTCTGCCTGAACCCGGACGGCACGTTCTTCGTGACGGATCAGGAGGGCTTCTGGACGCCGAAGAACCGCATCAACCTCGTCGAGAAGGGCGGGTTCTACGGCAACATGTGGGGCTACACCGACCGCACCGACACGGCGGACGCCGCGATGAAGCAGCCGCTGTGTTGGATCACCAACGCCTTCGACCGCTCGCCCGCGGAACTGATTTGGGTGACAGGCGACAAGTGGGGACCGCTCAAGGGTTCGCTGCTGAACACGTCTTACGGGCACGGGAAGATTTACGTCGTGCCGCACGAACTCGTGAACGGGCAGGCGCAAGGCGGCATGTGCGCGCTACCGCTACCGACGTTCCCCACCGGCATCATGCGTCCACGGTTCCACCCGACCGACGGCCAACTCTACGTCTGCGGCATGTTCGCGTGGGCCGGGAACCAGACCGCGCCGGGCGGGTTCTACCGCGTCCGGTACACCGGCAAGCCGACCGACCTGCCCGTGGGGCTGAAGGCGAAAGCCGGCGCGGTGGAGGTGACGTTCACCGACGCGCTCGACGCGAAGAGCGCCGCCGACCCGAAGAACTACGAGGTGAAGGTGTGGGGCTTGAAACGCAGCCTGCAGTACGGCTCGAAGCACATCGACGAGAAGACGCTGACCGTGTCGAAGGCGACCGTGTCCGCGGACGGGAAGACGGTGCGCCTGGACATCGCGGACCTGGCGCCGACGTGGGGCATGGAGGTCAAGTACCGCGTGAAGGGCACCGACGGCCGCGCAGTCGTCGGGGTAATCCACAACACGATTCATGCGATGGAGAAGTGACACGAGGGTTGCTGAGTAACGGTCGGCAACGACTTGGGACGCACCCAGTCGCTGACGTTCTTTGAAGTAGCGTGACGAGAAGACCCCTCACCCGCCGCGAAGCGCGGCGACCTCGCCCCGCAAAGCCGGGGCGAGGTGGGGCGCACGGTCTTCTCTTCAGACGTTGCGCGGCGGATCGTCGCACGGAAGCACGGGCGATCCCCACCTCGCCCCGGCTCTGCGGGGAGAGGTCGGCCGCGCTTCGCGGACGGGTGAGGGGTCTTCTCTTCTCTTCTCGCACCCACGACAGATTCAACCGAGCAACTACACCTCGGACAACACGCCGGTGCTGCTGCCGAACTTGTCCATCTCAAGCCCCATCTGCTGAAGCATCCGCACGAACAGGTTCGACATCGGCTTGTTGTTCTTCCGGTCGAACGCGACGTGCCCGGCGTGCTTGAACCCGCCGCCGGCCAGGATCACCGGCAGGTTGTCGTTCGTGTGAGCGGACGCGTTGCCCATGCTGCTCGCGTGGACGATCGCGGTGCGGTCGAGCAAGGGCGTGCCGCCGTCGTCGGTCGCCTTCAGCTTGCCGAGGAAGTCGGCGAACAGCTTCATCTCCGCTTCTTCGATGATCGCGAGTTGCTTCAGCTTGGCGTCGTCCTGCCCGTGGTGCGAGGCGTCGTGGTGCGCGAGCGTGAGGCCCGGCACGTCGAGCCGCTCGTTGTGCGACCACAGGTACAAGCTGATCGCGCGCGACGAGTCGGTCTGGAGCGCGAGGTGGGTCAGGTCGTACCACTGGCGCTCGCGTTCGAGCATCTTGCCGTCGTTCTGGTGGTCGTCGGTGATCGGCTTCGCGGTCACTTTGGGCTTCTTCACCCACGCCTGATCCTGCTGGAGCCGCTGTTCGGCCTCGCGGATCGACGTGAGCATCAGGTCCAACCGCTCGCGGTCGGCCGGGCCGAGGTTTGTGGCGAGCGCCTTCGCCTGGTCGCGCACGCCGTCGAGGATGCTCTGGCCCGTCTGGATGCGCTCGACCTCGCGGGCGACTTCGGCCGGCGTGCCGTCGGTGAACATGGCCTTGAACGCGCGCGACGCCTGCGACTCGGAAGGCAGTTTCACGCCCTTGCGGTTCCACGACATATCACCGCCGCCGAGTTGCAGCGACGCGAACCGCGTGTCGCCGCCGAGCTTCGCCGCGACCTCCTGATCGAGCGAGACGGTGTTCCGCAGGTCGCCGGGGCGCATGCCTTCGGGTGACACGCCGGTGTAGAGCGCGACATCGGCGCCGTGCCCGGCGCTGTACCCGCGGTGCGACATGCCGGAGAACACCGTGAAGCGGTCGCGGTGGTCTTGCAGCGGCTTCAGCAGCGGCGTGACTTCGTAGTCCTTGCCCGCCTTCGTCGGGAACAGATTTGGCGTGTGGAGGCTCAGTGGTCGGCTGATGAGGAGCATCCGCTTCGCGCGCATGGCGTCGGCTTTCGCCTCGGCGCCGCGGCCGGTGGGCATCATCGCGTCGAGCAGGGGCAAGCCGATGACCACTCCCCCGGCGCGGAGGAACGTGCGGCGGTGGAGAGGCATGGCGGTCTCCGTCGGGGTGTCATTGAATTGGGTAGGTGCCGCTTGCCGAGCGGCACGGGCTAGCCTCACGCGATCATCCCACGGGCGCCCGCGTCGCGCGCACGCGGGCTAGCCCGTGCCGCTCGGCAAGCGGCACCTACTTGTTCAAAAACGCGCGGCTCTGCACCACATCGTGAACGAGCGCGCGAAATGCGTAATCCTTCGCGCGCGACTTCGCCACGAGCGCCTCGACCACCTCGCGGTCGGCGAACTGGATGTCGGTCCCGGTGCCGTAGACGATCAGCTTCTGCGCGAGGTTCCGCGCCAACTGATCCTTGTCCGCGAGCAGCACCAGTTTGTAATCGTCGATGTTCTTGAACGGCTTGCCGGTTGGCGTCTCGCCCCCTTGTTCGACATCCAGCCCGCGGAGAATCTTCCTCCCGGGGTAGTTCGCGAGATCGACCGGCTTGCCGCGCGTGGTGCGGTAGAAGTCGCGCCACCCGCCGATCACGTCGAACGTCTCCATCGCGAAGCCGGGCGGGTCGATGTGCTTGTGGCACGCCGTGCACGCCGCCGTGTTGCGGTGCTTGTCGAGTTGCTGCCGGATGGTCGTGGCACCGCGAATGTCAGGTTCGATGCCCGGTGTGTCCGGCGGCGGTGGCGTCGGCGGCAGCCCGACGATCTTGTCGAGCACCCACTTGCCGCGAAGGATCGGCGACGTGCTGGTGCCGTTCGCGGTCACCTTCAGGATGGCGGCTTGCGTGAGAACTCCGCCGCGGTGACTGTCGGGCGGCAGCTTCATCTTCCGCAACTCGCCGCCTGCCACGCCGGAGATGCCGTAGTGCTGCGCGAGTCGCTGGTTCAAGTAGCCCCAGTCCGACTGGACGAAGTTCGTCAGGCTCAGGTCGTTCTTCAGAATCTCCTCGAAGAACAGTTGCGT